>NZ_LR607210.1:0-33193 GCF_902162175.1 Bartonella saheliensis | reverse complement strand
TGATAAAATGGGCGGGTTGCAACCATCTGATTTGATTATCCTAGCAGGGCGCCCTGGGATGGGTAAAACGTCCCTTGCAACCAATATTGCCTTTAATATTGCCAATGCTTGCAAGCGTCATGATGACGGCCAAGCCAGTGAAGGGGGGATTGTCGGTTTCTTCTCCCTTGAAATGTCAACAGAACAGCTTGCAACCCGTATTATCTCAGAACAAACAAAGGTTTCTTCTTCTGATATACGATGGGGTAATCTTTCTGATGATCAGTTTATAAACATTGTTCATATGACGCATTCCCTTCAAACCATTCCTCTTTATATCGATCAAACGGGGGCTGTATCTCTTACACAACTAGCCGCGCGTGCAAGGCGTCTTAAACGACAACATGGTCTAGATGTTTTGATCATTGATTATATCCAACTGATGACAAGCGGTTCAAAGCGTTCTTCTGAAAACCGCGTTCAAGAGATTACAGCCATTACTATGGGGCTTAAAGCGCTTGCAAAGGAACTCAATATTCCCATCATTGCGCTTTCGCAATTATCGCGACAAGTTGAAAATAGAACAGATAAACGTCCCCAACTTTCCGATTTACGTGAATCAGGTTCAATCGAGCAAGATGCCGATATTGTGTTGTTTGTTTATCGTGAAGAATATTATCTCAACAATGAAGAGCCCAAAGAAGGCAGTGCTGAATATCACAAATGGAAAGAAGCAATGGAGCAAGTGAAGGGCAAAGCTGAGGTTATCATAGCCAAGCAACGTCATGGACCAACAGGAATCGTCCCTCTGGCTTTCCAATCTGACTTTACATGCTTCTATGACCTAACGGATAACGACAACTTTCCAGAAATATCTGCTTGAGCTCAAAATAATGATCCGATGCTTGAGAAGCAAAAACCGATAGATTCTCACAAAAAATGACGAATCTAAAAACAACCTTTGAAAGGCCTTTGAAGACCCTTTGAGAACCCCTTAAAAATCATGTGAAAGAAAATAAATTGGTACAAAACCTGGTGGCAAAATATACAAAACCTGGTGGCAAGCTACATACAGCTATATTGGCTGGGGAACTTGGATTCGAACCAAGATTGACGGAGTCAGAGTCCGCTGTTCTACCATTAAACTATTCCCCAATAAGCCAATTTTGTCATCTCTAGCAGATTCTACAGTGTAGGCAAGCGTAAAATTTTTTATGCTTATCGATAATAAAGAGCGATAGGGATATCATTGATTGTTTTGATTTGAATGTCGACATCATAAATGTCTTTAAGAATTTTTGGCTGCATAATTTCTTTGGGTGTCCCCAAATAGGCTGCTTTTCCATTTTTCAATGCAACAATCATATTTGAATAGGATGAGGCGAAATTAATGTCATGCATAACAATAAGAATGGTTTTTTTCAACTCATCAGCTGTACGGCGTAGTTGTTTCATCATAGAAACAGCATGTTTCATATCCAGATTGTTTAATGGTTCATCTAAGAGAAGATAATCAGTATCTTGGCAGATAACCATGGCAATAAAGGCTCGTTGACGCTGCCCCCCAGAAAGCTCATCTAAAAAGCGGTTCTTTAAATCTTGTAAGCCAAGATAGCGTAGTGCACTGTCGATGAATTGTTTATCTTCTTTACTATACCAGCCTTTTGAATAAGGATAGCGTCCGAAACTCACTAAATCGTACACGGTTAAACGGAAGGATAAAGGATTATCTTGACGCAAAATAGAGAGCTTTTGAGCCAAAATATCATGAGGTATTTTATCAATATCAAAACCGTCGATATTAATTGTGCCTTTGTCGTGCGGTAAAAGACGTCTTATCAACATTAAAAGAGTTGATTTTCCGGAACCATTAGGCCCAATAAGAGAAATAATTCCCCCTTTAGGAAGATGAAGACATAAATTATCAATAATCAATCGTGCTCCATAAGATTTGGAAAGATGACTGATCTCAATCATTTTAGTTTTCCCTTCATCAGTAATATTAAGAAAACAATCCCTCCACAAAACTCAATGATAAAACTTAAACGTCCTGCCATGTGAAAAATTTGTTCTAAAATAAATTGTCCCCCCACCAAACAAATAATCGCTAATAATATTGCAATTGGCACAACAACACTGTGTTTTGCTTGAGGTGAAAGTTCATAGGAAAGGTTGGCGACTAACAGTCCAAAAAAAGTGACGGGGCCTACTAATGCAGTAGAAATAGAGACAAGAATAGAAACAAAAATAAGAATAGCTGTCGCACTTTTGTGGTAATTAATGCCAAGATTGAGGGAATTTTCACGTCCCAAAGCCAAAATATCAAGAAGATGACGTGAACGCCATCCAATTAAACTCACAATGAAAACAATAATTATGGCAAAGCTTATGAGTGACGTATTAAATTTATTAAAATTGGCAAACATAATATCTGTTAAATTCATCATTTGGTCTGGATTGAGTTGCAATTGCATAAACATCCGTAAACTGAAAAAAAAGCCGCCTAAAACAACACCAATTAAAAGCGTCAAGTGAAGACCTTTTAGGCTTCCTGAAAATAGCCAGCGGAAAAGACTTATGGAAAAAAGAATGAGAATGAGGGATTCGAGAATAAGCTGTCCTTCTTCATTCAAAAAGGGTAAAGAAAGAGAGCCTAAAAAATACATCAAAACAGTCTTTATTAAAATATAAAGCTGATCAAATCCCATAATTGAAGGGGTCAGAAGACGGTTATTAACGATTGTTTGAAATAAAACTGTAGAAACACTTATTGCATAGGCAATAAGAAGCAGAGAGATCAGTTTTGTCAGACGAAATGACCATGTGTAAACATTGATATTCCACGTCATGTAAAGACTGATAACAGTACATGCTATGATGATAAGCGTTGTTAGTACACATGTTGTTTTTTTTCTTCTATCCAAGACGCTTTCTCCAGCGTAAAAGTAGTATTATAAACATAAAACTACCGATCACACCCATTATGGTGCTGATGGGAATTTCAAAAGATGGATGAATCATTCTCCCTAAAAGATCACAAATCAAGATCAATCCTGCACCGCTGATGGCTACCCAAGGAGCGGTATAGCGCATATTATCTCCCATAAAACTTGAAACGATATTTGGAATAATCAATCCAACAAAAGGAATACGGCCGACGGTACAGACAACAACAGCAGTGATTGAGGCGACAATAAAAAGACCAAAAAACATGACAACACGATAATTCAATCCAAGGTTATTGGTTAAATCTTCTCCTAAGCTTGCAACTGTAAAGCGATCAGCCGTATAATAGGCCAGAATACAAAGGGGAAGGGAGAGCCATAAAAGTTCGTATTTTCCCTCAAGAATCATGGTAAAACTACCAAAGAGGTAGGCTTGAAGAGAAGGAAGGAGCATTTCATAATCTGCAATGGCATTGGTTAAAGAGCCTATAATATAGCTTAGCATAATTCCTGTAAGGGGTACAATGAGAGTCGACTTTAGAGGAATGCGGCGCAATAAAAACATAAAAAGTAAAGTGCCCATCATAGCAAAAAGTGTCGCAACAATCATTTTTCCTAAAACAGGGATATCGGGCAGGAAAATTATAATAAAAAGAATGCCAAGAGAAGCAGATTCAACGGTTCCAGCGGTTGATGGCTCAACAAAGCGATTACGTGTCAACAGTTGCATAATCATGCCTGAAAGTGCAAGCGCTGCGCCTACTAAAAGGATTGCAATGGTACGAGGAAGACGCGTTTGCCAAAAAATAAGCCACGCATGGGGATCGGCGGCAAAGAGATCAGAAGGCATGACGTCAGAATAACCAACAAAAATGCTGAAGATGGACAAAAAAATTAGAAGGGTTATGGTTATCCAATAATTCTTCACGTTAAATCATTTTCTTACAAAACTTAGCAAAAAACAAAGGTTGTTTCATAAAAACAACCTCTGCTTTTAAATTTTATTCATAGAGCAAGCAAGCTTTTTTGGATGCTTATTTTCTCTTTGTAAAGGCTTCATTGATCTGCTTAGCGGTTTCAAGAAGTCCTGTTAAACCACCACTTGCACGGTACCAGCTCCAAGAATCCAAATAAATAATTTGGTTTTGTTTGCTGGCTGTTGTACGGTGAACAAGCTCATTGTTGAGCAGTTGTGCTGCGGATAATCCTTCCCGTCCAATTGCAGCATCGCGATCAATTACCAATAACCAATCAGGATTTGTCTCAAGAATAAATTCAGGAGAAATAAGTTGTCCATGTTTTTGCACGGTGAGCTTATCGGTTGCAGGAGCAATTCCGAAAGCGGAATGGAAAATATCAAAACGTGATTTTGGTCCTAAAGCGCTGATCTTTCCTCCAGATGTCATGAGGATGAGCCCTGTGCCTTTTCTTTGGGTATTTTTATGGACCTCAGCTAAAGTTTCATTGAGTTTTGCAATTTCCTTTTCTGCTTCCTGTTCTTTGCCAAAAATTTTTCCAAGGATAGACACATTTCGTTTAATATCTTCAAGAGAATTTTCATTTCCTACTGTTAAATCAATGGTTGGAGCAATTTTGGATAAATCGTTATATTTAGCTTGAGTTCGAGAAGAAATAATAATCAAATCAGGCTGAAGAGTGGCAATTTTTTCATAATCCGGTTCAAAAAGAGTGCCTATTTTTTCATATTTTTCATCATTAAATTGTTGCAGATAAGATGGTTTTTTTCCTTCAGGGATACCAACAACCGCTTTTATGCCAAGGCGATTCATATTATCAAGAGAGGCAAGATCAAACACAATAACTTTTTGCGGAGAAGCGAGAACAGAAGTTGTG
Organism: Bartonella saheliensis; assembly: GCF_902162175.1. Classification (NCBI taxonomy): domain Bacteria; kingdom Pseudomonadati; phylum Pseudomonadota; class Alphaproteobacteria; order Hyphomicrobiales; family Bartonellaceae; genus Bartonella; species Bartonella saheliensis. The sequence goes on along the minus strand of NZ_LR607210.1, from coordinate 28,415 downwards.
CCTGAAACATGATTAATCGTTATACTTGTTTGAGTATTTGTATTTGCGATACTCGTTTGTGTCCATAAAATCGTTGCAAAGCTCATTGCAACCAGTAAGACAGAGGTCACGCATTTCATATATTTTATCATCGTGATTTTATCCTTTTATCTGATATTACAAGGGGTTGTGTACTTAAAAACTTAACTTAGGCTTTTTTATGCACAAAATGACGCAACAATAAATAACACTATGTTGTAAAGTTGACTAACATATGTTACAAACTGTTCACTTACCTCATTTTCACTTAATTCTAGTGTTTTTGCAACATTATTTAGAAAGTTTGACATATGATCAATGTATTTAAAAAGCGTACACGTTTGTACGCACTGACAACAAGTGCTTTCTTCTTTTTACAAGGTTTTGATGCCTCTATGGCGGCGAGTGATGTTGGAACCATTATTGAGCCTTCTCCAGTTCAGGTGGGATCATCTAAGTCTAGTTGTGATTCTAATTTCAGTGGAAACGCTGATGCAAAACATCCCCCCATTAATTGTAATAACGGGACATTTACAATGAAAGGAGGTCAGATTAGTGTAAAAGGAGCCCGTGATAATGGAGTGCATGCAACAGGTAGCAGAACAAACGTTAAAATACAAAACGCGTCTATAAAGGGTGTAGGAGGTACGGAGGAACATGATTATGATAAGGAAGAAGGCGTCGAAGATGCTGTATATGCAGTAGATGGTGCGGCTGTTGAGTTGGTTGAATCTCAGATTCAAGCTTTTGAGTCTGGGCTTGAGGCCAAAAATAAAGCTGTAATTAACATGAAAGGTGGGGATATTTCCAGTATTAGTTTAGGTGTTTGGGCTACTAATGGGTCATCTGTTTTTTTGGATGATGTGGTTATTGATGCGAATGCAACAGCTTTATATGGTGCAAATGGGGCTGGAGTAACGATGAAGTCTGGAGATTTGAGTTTCGTCAAAGGGAACTCAGGAGTTATGTCCGAAAGTGTAGCGTCTGTTAAATTGGAGGGGACTGTTATTTCAATTAAAGACGCAGAAGAAGAAGAAGAAGAGTATGCTACTTCTATTTTTATGTCACATGATGGTTTTATCGCTTTTAATCACGGAGAGCTTACTGCCTCTGATGTTATTGGCTTTTGGATTGGCGATGATCCTACGGATAAATCTTTTGAAAATTTAGGTAAAGGGATTTCTAATGAATTTCTTCTTAAAAATTTTTTGAATTTTCCTCTTGAGAGTGATGTGTATCACTTATATAGCACTGAAGAAGTTGCTGAAATGCGAAAGGTTCGCAATGAAATTTATGGGGCTTATGAGGCTCGTGATGAAGCTGAGGAGAAAGTTATCTCTACTATGCGAGATATTGTAGGTTATCATAATATAGGTTCTTTTAGGGTTAGCGCTGGTGTCAAGTCTTCGATTATTGAAATAAAAGGTAGTGATGGGGTTGGAATAGATTTTGAAAAGGGGGGTAATAAAGAAGGTACGAGAAACGTTAATGGAGGTAGTGGACAAGGGGGAAATAACAACAGAGGGCGTATGGTTGTTTTGCAAAATGCTAATCTCAAAGTTGCGGATGGTGTGGCCATTTATGGTCGTAATTTGAAAGGCTCTGTTCTTCTTGCAGGGAAATCGGAAATTTCTGGTGATCTATTGTTGCAAGCTACATCTTCTGCTCACCTTTCGGTTTTTGCACATGACTCTACAATTGTAGGTGACGTTTCTATTAAAGATAATGCTAGTGCAGAGTTCTTTTTGTCTGATAAGTCCGAGTGGCGTTTAACAAAAAGTAGAAGAAAAAAAGAAAAAAATAATGATTGTGTAGATTCATGTATTACATCTTTGAATCTTAAAAATAGTACTTTTAAGTTCTCTCCGGAAAGTGGTATTGGAAATTACCGGACTCTTCGTATTGGGGGTGGGGAAGGTGTGGTTTACAATGCCGATAACGCTTGGATTCATTTTAATGTGCATCTGGGGGGCGGATATGTTCGGGACCGTAACGATGTGCAGGTGTCTGATAGGCTTTTAATTCATGGGGATGTTTCTGGAAGAACTACATTGCATATCAATGCTACTGCAGGAGATGGCACTTCAGGAGATACCGCTTCAGGAAGTGTTAGAAGGGCAGACGCGCCCTACAGTGTTTCACTCGTTCAGGTTCATGGAAAGGCACAAGAAGATTCTTTTCAGTTGAATGGTGAATATGTTACGTTAAATGGTTATCCTTACCAATATACTCTTCATGTTTATGGTCCAGAGGTGTCACAGACTGTGAAATATTTTGATGCTCAATTACAGAAAGGGGAAACGGAGTTTTGGGATTTCCGTTTAGAAAATGCAGAGTTTGTTTCGTATTATCTTTATTCTGATCAGCGTAAGTCTACCGCTGCGTATAAGTCACCTCCTCAACGTGAAAAAACTTCTGTAGTTATTGTCAAAGGTGTTGAGGATACTGTTTATTCTGGTTCTGACGTTGGGGGTGTGCGCGAGGTTTCTGAGGAATCTGAAAATGTACATGCTGCTTTACCCGTTGGACGCACTTTGCTGTCTATCGAAGAATCAGATCCTATTTCGTCTTCTAGTACTCCTACTTCATCTGAGGAGAGTGCGTCTGTAGTAGCTACTCCACCTATTTTGCGTGAGGAAGCTCAAAGATCTGGGGCTGTGGGGTCTTCTTCTGTATCATCTGAGGAGAGTGCGTCTATAGTAGCTACTCCACCTATTTCGCGTGAGGAGGCTCAAAGATCTGGGGCGGTAGGATCTTCTTCTGTATCACCTCAGTCTCATATTTCTCTTAAAGATGTAGATTCTGATAGTTCTCATGTAACTATTCCTCCTATAAAATCAGCTGCTGCTATGAAGCTTTCTACTCCTGTGGTTTCTGAGGAACTTCCTGCACCTTCTAATGGAGCTTCTGTTTTGAAGCCTTCTGCTTCTGTGGTTGCTGAGACATCTTCTGCATCTTCTAATGGGCCTGTTGGAGGTATTCTTTTGCCTAATAGTGCTGGTAAGAAAACGGTTTCTTCCACGTGTGATGCTGCACAGAATAATGGTGAGAGGGCGTTGCAAACTCCTTATTCATGTAGTGATGGACAATCGCGAAAAATAACAAACCTTATATTGAAGGCAAGTGATAAAACTCAGCATTCTATGCATGCAAAGAAGCAGAATACGGTTATTAAGTTAGAGGGAGCCACGATTAGTGGTGTGGATTCTTCTGATCGCAATAATGTTGATTTTACTGAAATAGGGGCTGTGAGTGCTGTGCTGGCAGAAGAGGGGGCAGAAGTTATTTTGGATAAAAAATCAAAAATTACATCTTCTGTGATTGGGCTTGAAGCACAAAGTGGCGGGAAGGTTACGATGAATGATGGTACAGTCGATGCGCTTTATGTCGGCGCTTTGGCAGATTCTGGATCATCTATTAATTTAAAGGATACAACGCTTAACGTAACAGGAGATTTGGCTGTCGCTGGTCTGGCAAGTCAAGGCGGTGTGCTAATCATGAGCGCTGGGGCTATTGCTCTGACAAAGGGAGTGGCAGTGAGGTCAGAAGCTGGGGGAAGTATTAGATTAGACAAAGTTAATATTATTGCGAAAAAGGAATCAGAAAAGCCAAATTCTACAGAGAAGTTTAGACGTGCTGCTTTTCTATTGAGTGATAATGCTTCTGTTGATTTTAAGAACGGAAATGTTGTGACTGATGGACATGCTTTGTGGGTTAGAAAGGGTGATGATGTGGTTGAAACGAGGACTTCTAGGAAGAAAAGATCTTCTGAGGTTCGTTCTGCTATGAATCATGCGAATATCGAGGCTTCTACTGTTAAAGTAGAAGGTGAAGGAACCTATGGTATCTATTTCGATGGGCTAATACAGAAGGAAGAGAGCAAACAAAATCAGAGTAAGAATTTAGCAACTGAGAAAGCAAATGTTGTTAAGCGAAGTCCTTTAATCATACAGGATATGCCTATAGCTATAACAGGGACAGTTTCGTTGAAAAAAACTGATTTTGACGTTGCAAAAGGTGTAGCGATCTATGGTAATAATTCTGGTGGTCGTGTTTTATTAGAAAATAAAACAACACTTTCTGGTGATTTGTTGTTGAAGGCTGAGAACGATTCTAATATATCGGTTTTGGTGGATAATTCTATTGTTACAGGAGGTGTTCGCGTTAATAAAGATTCTTATGCAAAATTAGATTTGGCCAATAGTTCAGAGTGGATTCTCAAAAGAAGTGTCCAGAAGAGTTCAGGGACTCCAGATTTAGGATGTTTGGATTCATGCCTTTCTTCTGTGAGACTTGTAAATAGTGCTATTAATTTTGTACCTTCGGAATCTGGACAAAAATATCAAACTCTCCATATTGGAAATGGAAAAGGCATAGTTTATGAGGCACAAGGTGATGCTGTTATTCATCTCAATGCACGTTTAAATCCTCATGATTCAAGTGGTCAGCAAGTAACGGATCAACTTGTCATTCATGGTGATGTTTCTGGAAAAACAAAAATACATGTACGAGGCGATGCAGGCAATGTAGCAAATAGTCAAGTGAATGCTAAGATTGCTCACAGTGTTTCAGTTATTCAGGTTTATGGTCAAGCGGAGAAAGATTCTTTCCAACTGGATGGTGATTATATTGCGCTGGCGAACTCACCTTACAAATATACGCTTCGTGCTTATGGTCCAGAAGCAACTTCCAAACAGGAGCATGCTCGGCAGAAATTTGTTAAGGATGGTGGAGCATTTTGGAACTTCCGTTTAGAAAATCAGTATGTTAAGTCTGCTGGATATTCTGCCCTTCCTGAAAAAATTGTCAGGACTGTTGTTCCACAAGTGCCAACTTACCTTGTCTTGCCTAATAGCGTATTCCATGCTGGTTTGATGGATATTAACAATCAAAGCAAACAGTTAGAAACTTTACGGATGACTTCTACGGGAATGGTAGAGGTTCGTGAAAATCCTGCTTTATATTTACGCGGCTATGGTGGAAGTTACCGTTATGCTTCAGATTTATCTGCACTTGAATATGGTTATGACGGTGATTTTGATTATCGTGGTGTAGAGGCCGGTGTGTTGCTGAAAACTATTGAAAATACTGATAGTGCTTTATCCTTTGGGGTTATGGGAACGTATGGAAAACTTTCTCTGCAGCCTTTAAATGTTGAGCAAAGTCAAAAGAGTGCATTTGATAAATGGACTGCTACAGTATATGGCAGCATGCAGCATAATGCGGGCTTCTATGTCGATGGTCTTTTATCTTATGGTCTGTTTAAAGGTGATGTTCTCACTCTTGCACGGGGTAAGACGGCAACATTGAAAGGTAATCCTTTGAATGTTTCTTTGATTGGTGGTCAGGCAATTGCGACAGGGTATAAAGGCTTTGTCTTTGATCCGCAGGTTCAAGTTGTGTATCAGCATCTCCAATTTAGTAAGGCCCGCGATATTGATAATTTTGATGTTGAAATGGGTAACCTTGATCAATGGGTGGCACGTGTTGGTGGACGCTTAACCAAGAATCCTACAGGTTCTGAAGGTGTGAATGCTGTTGCTTTCTACGGTAAGCTTTATCTTGCTCATGGTTTTGGGGAAAAACAGTCTGTGCAGTTTAAAGATACTTTCAAGTTAGGAGCATTTGGTTCTTCATTAGAGGCTGGGGTAGGATTTGATGTCAAATTGTTGCCACAGTTCTCTCTGAATGCTGATGTTCTTTATCAACATAAGCTCAACAAAGCAGGTTTCTCTGGAGCAAGTTTCTCCGGGGGCGTGCGTTATCAGTTCTAATATAAAGTACAGGGTGTACTTTTTTTAAAAAAAGGCAGCACGGTGTGCTGCCTTTTTTCTTTATAACAATTTGTATTGTTCTTAAAAGATTCTCGTCTTCTTAATATGAATAGAAAAGACATCATTTATTGTGCGTATGAACGCATTTTTCTACGCTAAAGCGAATTTTCTTAACAGTTTTGCTGATGATGATGCGATAGAGTGACCCCACTTGTATGGGCTTTTTAAACGTTCATGAGCCCAGTATGTGTTATATTATCTTTTTGAGTGCTGTATTTGATATTATCTAATATAATATTTGATGCTTTCTAAAGCTTGTTTTTGAGCGCTTGTCTTCACTGATTTAAATCATTTTTTCATTCATTTTGTTGTGGAATAATTTTAAAAAGTACACAAGGATAAATTGTGCTTTTTAATTAATTACACGTCATGATTTTATTTTTTCTTTACACGAAATACAGAATGCATTATACACTTATAAATTGTGTTTTGTAATTATTCTCTTATAGATGGTTTTACCCCTAGAGTTTCTGCCAAGTTTATAGGGATAATTCATTACATAGTTCAAATGAGCATGAGAGACATGTCTTAATGGTTACGCCATTCATATTTAGGTGCATAGCGGCGTGTTTTTCGAGTGCTTTTATTTTTAATGAGAGGGGAAGGAAAGTTTCGAGGGAACTATGATTAAAGTGTTTAGAAATCATGTATGTTTATGTGCTTGTACAACAGCTATCCTTTCTTTGCTCCAAAATGGAATGGTGGTTGCTGCAAGTGCAGAGGAGCGTCTTAATAGGTCTTCTTATGGTATTAGAGTTAGCGATATCGAGGCTGATATTTATGTCCTTCCAATTGTTTCGCCCATTTTAAACAGAAACTATCTTATCAGTGGTGTTGAGGGGCGTCCTATTATACCTCCTCATATGGGTAGTGTTGAACCCTTCCCCCCTATCAGTGCTCTTCCTAATGATAATGTTATCAGTGGAGGGCCTGTCTATAGTGGTCGTCTTAGCGGAAGTAATGTGCATAAGCCTCCTCTTAAGGGAGAGGTTGGAGATAAATATTCTCCTCCTAATAATACGATTAATATCAGCAATAACGATGAGGGTATTCGGGGGGGGAGTGATTATCGTAAGTTAAGCGGAATAGATGGAGGGACAGGGTATACGAAAAATGTCGATAATTCTGTTCAAGATGGGGATTCTAATGGGAGGGCTGTGAATCCTGATTTTTATTACTATAGTGGATTGTATTATATATGTGATCATTGCGGGGCGTCTAAAATTGATAATCAATCTTATAAGATTACGGATAAAAACATTTCTAATTATCCTTCTCATCCTACAGCTATAACAGTCAAGGGGATTGGGACTAGAGTTGAGGGAGAGAGTGTAACGGTTAGCAGTGAAATTGCTGATGAAACTTTTCTAATGGGGGCGCACGTATTAGAGAACGGTAAGATTGTTTTGGAAAAGCCACTTTTCAAAGATACAGCGATAGCCCTTCGTGCGAATAATGGAGTGATTGAGGTAAGCAAAGGAAAGATTAAGGAAAGTCAAGAGGCGATTGATGCAACAGGCAAGTCGTTTGTTCTTTTAGAAGAGACAGATATTAAGACGGCTGGTGGGATTGCCAGTCTTTTAAGTTATGAGGATTCAGAAGTGCGGATGTCAGGTGGATTCGTTGATTTTATGAACAGTTACGGCATTTCTGCGATGTTAGGGGGGAAAGTCTTTCTCGATGGTGTTACTGTTACTGGAAAGGGTGACAATGGCAAGAGGCATGCGGTTGTGCATGTGGATTTAGGGACTGTTAATTTAAAGGGGAGTACTGTTCGTGCGGAGAATATCCATGGTGTATTATTAGAAAATACCGTTATTAAAGATTTATCAAAAGAGGATTCTGATTCAGAGATTCCTGTAACTGAGGTTAATATTAATTCCTCTTCTGTTACCGTGAATGGGCAAGGATCTTATGGTGTCTATTTTCTGGGAGAGAAGTCATGGAGCGAAGTTGGGGATAAAAAAGAGGAGATTTCATTAGAGGAAGGGAAACGTCCATCACGATTAGAAGTTATTAATTTGGATACAACAAAGTTTTCTGTTTTAGATGATACGGCTCTTTATGGTAAAAACGTTATTTCTGGTGTGGTGAGTTTGATGAAAAGTACTCTTCATTCAGGGGATTTTTTATTAAAAGCTGAGAAAGGGGTTTCTATAACAGTTTTGGCTGATAGCTCTATGCTTGAAGGTCGCACATACGTTGATAAAGATTCTCGTGCTGAATTTTATTTGGGAGGCGGTTCTAAGTGGATTTTACAACAAAAGTTGCAAAGAGATCAACAGGAGGATGCAAATAGTTCTTCTATTTCACTCGTCAGTCTTATGGGTGGGAGCTCTATTCATTTTAAAAGACATGAATCTTCTTCTGTTGACGATTATCAAACCCTTTATATTGGAAAGGGTAAGGGTGAGGTCTATAAAGCACAGGAAGGGGCTTCTATTTCTCTTCATACCTATTTGAATAGTGGTGGAGCTCTTGATCAGCAAAAGACGGATCGTGTTTTAATTGATGGTGATGTTGCTGGAGAAACAATGCTCCGTGTGCAGGCTGTTGCAGGAAGTCCAGGTGGATATACGGGAAAGGGGGGGAGTGATGAAGGTATTTCACTCATTCAGGTTTCTGGACAAGCAAAGCAAGATTCTTTTCAATTGGAAGGTGGTTATGTAGCATTAAACGGATTACCTTATCAGTATAAGCTTTATGGTTATGGTCCAAACTCTGAATTAGGGGAGGCGGATTCTGCTCAAAGATTAGTTGGAGGAAGCGAAAAATTTTGGGATTTTCGTCTTGAGAGTCGATCTGTTGATGATGTAAAACCTCAACCTGATCCTCGTCCGACACCTCCTGGTCCAACGCCTCCTCCAGGACCGGCTCCAGAGCCCCATCCTCGTCCGAAGCCGGGTGTTAAGGCTGTTGTTCCGCAGGTTCCGACTTATCTCCTTTTGCCTAATGCCTTACGTCATCTTGGTTTGATGAATGTTAGCAATCAAAATCAGCGATTAGAAGCTTTGCGAATTGCTTCTGGCAGTTTGTTAGAAAGTCGCGAAAATCCTCTCTTTTTTGTGCGCGGTTATGGCGGCAATCATCGTTATACTTCAAATCTTTCTGCGCTTGAATATGGTTATGGCGGTGAGCTTGATTATAATGCTGTGGAGGCAGGTGTTTTACTAAAAGCAATTGAAAATATGTATGGGGCCACTTCTTTGGGAATTATCGGGTCTTACGAGAGATTTTCTTTGCAACCTTTGAATGTTGAACAGAGTCAAAAAAGCACATTTAATAAATGGTCAGTTGCAGCATATGGCGGGATGCAGCATGATACAGGTTTTTACGTTGATGGCCTTGTGTCTTATGGTTTGTTTAAGGGTGATGTTCTCACAACAGCGCGGGGAAAAACGGCAACATTAAAGGGAAATCCTTTAAGTGCTTCATTGACAGCTGGTAAAACATTTATGGTAGGAGAGGACGGTTTTGTTTTTGATCCACAAGTTCAGGTTGTTTATCAATATCTTCAATTTAATAAAGTGCGTGATGTGGACGGCTTTGATATTGATTTAGGAAAGCTTCATCATTGGGTAGGGCGTGTTGGAGGGCGTTTAACAAAGATGCTGGTTGCCACTGATGAGTCTCAAGTTGTTTCTTTCTATGGCAAGATACATCTTTCTCATGGTTTTGAAGGAAAACAGTTTGTGCACTTTAAGGATGCTTTTCAGCTAGGTGCTTTTGGTTCTTCATTAGAAACAGGATTAGGTTTTAATGCCCAATTGTCTCAAAATTTTGCGCTTCATGGTGATTTGGTTTATCAGCATAAGCTCACGAAAGCTGGTTTTTCTGGAACGAGTTTTTCGGGTGGATTGCGTTATCATTTCTAGCGTTGTTGCTGTTTTTATTTAATCTTTGAAAAAGCCACAAGTTATGCTTGTGGTTTTTTATTTTCTATTCGTTTTGTTGTTATAGCCTTTTATAGAGTATAAGCTTTGCATCTCTTTAATATGTTTTGGAGCTGGATTTCTTTTATTTTTCTTGAAAAATTGAAAAAAATTGCACGTTATCGTTTCAAAACGCGTATTTCAGAATTTCTTTCATATTATTTATAATATGCTGATTGATAAAGATACTTTTTAATTAAAAATGCTAAAAATATTTTTAATGCTCTTGAATCCATAAAAAAGCTGTTGTTTCTATGGGGAGGATGGGCAAGTGGATAAATAATCGTTTAAGAAAAGACGTCAATATCGTTTTATACATTCTATTAAGAGGAGAGAAGCGATACCATTACGTTGGTAAAGGATACACCTTAAGGGTAAAGAGACTACATTCAATCAACTTTATATTTTTTCTGCTGTTGTGAAATAGGGGTAAAATGAGAGAGATATTTGAGAAAATTGGTGAATGAGAAACATAATATTGTTTTTTAGGAAATATGTTGTTTTAGAAAGAATGTAATAAATAACAGGATGAAGTTATCTGGAATCTTCATTTTTTAAAGGTAGGAGTCTGGATGCTTTTGAATGTTGTAAAGTTGTGTTGAAAGAGGCGGTAAAAATAGGAATTGATTTTAATTTTTATACATTCCTATTCTAAATTAGGCTTTCTTGCCACGAAGATTGCCTAGAAACAGATGTGTATGCCCCTTTTACTTCCTAATTTGGACATATGGTTTTTTCTGCTTACAGAATGCTTATCCTTTTAATAAAATATTTATCGTAAAGATGTTGACTATATTTGTTTTGGTGTTGTTAGGCGACATTTAATGCATGAAACCGATTAAAACCGTTTTTGCAGAGAGCAGCTTTAGAGATGATATTTGTTTGTTTTCAGCTCTATTTTTATAATTTTTTTGTAAAAATGATAGAGCTAGATTGTATTTTTTAATCATTTTCTAACTCCATATTTACATAAAACACAAAAAATACTAATAAACTCCATATATCAAACCAAAACGTATTAAATTTTCTCTTTGTTAAATCTTTAATACGTTGCGTATTTGTCTTAAGTAAGGGGGAAAAAATTATGGTGGAATTATGGCTGGTCTATTAAAAAATCGTTTCTCCTTATGTACTTTCACAACAGCACTTCTTTTTTTGACACATCATATTGATGGTTTTGCGCACAATGCTGAATCTCAAGTCCTCTCTAGCAAAAAGCCGTCTTCATGCGGTCAAAATGTAACATTTTATCAGTGTGATGATGGTGAAGCGCATGAAATTAATAATAAAGTTTATTCGCTCACAGATCAAAATGCTCATGGCGCTATAGAGGTGTCTAAGGAACATACATCTCTTCGTGGAAAGAATATAACTGTTAAGGGTATTTTGGATGAAAAGAACAATTCGGAAAATAAATTTTGGAAATATGGCGTAAAGGCATCAGAAAAGGCGGGAGTTTCTCTGACCGATTCTACGTTGAGTGGGGTTTTAGTGGGGGTTGAATCTCGAGATTCCTCCATTGCAATATCTGGCGGATCGATTGATGCAATTAATGTAGGGGCTTTGGCAGAAGGAAAATCTCGAAGTTCAGTTCATTTAACAAATACTCAAGTAAATTTCGGTAATTTGGGGTTTAAAGCAGGAGAAAAAGGGAAATTTATTTTAGAGAGTGTCTCTATGAGCGGTAAGGGTGGTCCTAGTAAAGGGGGACAAGGACAAAATGCGGATCATAAGGGTGATAACGCTGCTTTTCATATATCTGGAAATGGTTATGTTCAGTTTATGAAAGGTTCTGTTGATGTGAGTGATGTCCATGGGCTTTTATTGCGGGGAAATAAAGGTCCTCAGATTGATATTGGAGATTCCAATATCACAGTGAAAGGGAATGCATTTCATGGTATGCACTTTGAAGGGCAGGGAGCATCAGAAGGGCAGGGAGAAAAAGCACGCGTTGATTTGAAAAAGACGCGTTTTGTCGTTCCAGAGAGTATAGCTCTTTATAGCAGTAAATCCGGGAAGTCTGAAATATCCTTAAAGGACACAAAGCTTTTTGGGGATTTATTGCTGAAGGCTGAAGGGGGCTCTTCTATAAAGGTTACCACTAATGCTTCTGCAATTGTTGGTCAAACTCAGATTGATAAGAGTTCTGTAGCCGACCTTATTTTGAACAATAATTCACAGTGGGCTTTGTTGCGACCAAAACATAAAAATTTACAAGATCCTGATTATAGAGACGTTTCGTTTATTTCATCGGTCCATCTTGTTAACAGTTCTATTGTTTTTGAAAAGCCAAAATCCAGCACTGCTCATACCTATCAAACACTTCATATTGGGAGAGAAAATATTGGGAAAGAAAGAGGTGTTGTTTATCGGGCATCAGGTAATGCTTGGATTCATTTGAATGCACATTTAAATCCTCATGATACAAGTGACAATCAAGTAACGGACCGGCTCCTCATTCATGGTGATGTTAGCGGAAAAACTATCGTGCATATACATGGTGTTGCGGGAGGTTTAGAAGAAAAAAACGGAAAAGCGCATAGCGTTTCAATTATTCAAGTTTATGGCAATGCGTGGTCTGACTCTTTTCAACTAAATGGGCAGTATGTTGCATTGGATGGCGCGCCTTATAAATATGTTCTCCGTTCTTATGGACCAAAGGCTACTGGAGCGGAAGAACATGTTAAACAGCGATTTGCTCAAAACGGAGGGGCGTTTTGGAATTTTCGTTTAGAAAACGAATATGTTCAAACATCTACTGATTATAGAGGCACTCCTAGGGTTTCTAAACGGACACCTCCTACACGTACTTCTTTTGAGGATATTATTCCAGCGTCTTCTGATGGAGCTGTTTTGGCATCTTCAGGGGGAGCTGTTTTGGCGTCTTCTGAGGGAGCTGTTTCGGCGTCTTCTGGGGGTGTTGTTTTAGCATCTTCAGCGGATAATCTTTCTAAGGTTGAAACTGTTTCTCTATCTGGGCGCGGTGTAAGATCGGTTGTTCCACAAGTTTCAACGTATCTCATCTTGCCCAATAGTTTGTTCCACGCTGGTTTGATGGATATCAGCAATCAAAATAAGCAGTTAGAGATACAGCGTGCTCATCTTCGTGAAACGTTGGAAATTCGTGAAAATCCTGCTTCATTTTTGCGTGGTTATGGGGGGAGTTATCGTTATACTTCAGATTTGTCTGCGCTTGAATATGGTTATGGAGGCGATCTAGGGTATTATGCTCTAGAGGCGGGTGTTTTGCTACAAAAAATTGAAAATGTTGAGAGTGCCATATCCTTTGGGGTTATGGGATCGTACGGAAAGCTTTCTCTGCAACCTTTGGATGTTGAATACAGTCAAAAAAGTACATTTGATAAATGGACCGCTACAGTCTATGGTAGTCTGCAGCATGATACAGGATTTTATGTTGATGGTCTTGCATCTTATGGTTTGTTTAAGGGTGATGTTGTGACAACTGTACGGGGCAAGACAGCAACATTGAAGGGGAATCCTTTAAGTGTTTCCTTGATGAGTGGGCAGAAAATTGCCACAGGATATGAAGGTGTTGTTTTTGATCCACAAGCGCAGGTTGTCTATCAATATCTTCAGTTTGATGAAGCGCGTGATATTGATCATTTTAATATCGAGATGGATAAGCTTGATCAGTGGGTAGTGCGTGTTGGTGGACGTTTGATGAAGACGCTTGCTGGGCCTGAAAAAGATCGTGATGTTTCTTTCTATGGTAAAATTCATTTTGCTCATGATTTTGGCAAAGAAAGATCTGTGCGCTTTAAAGATTCTTTCCAGTTGGGTGCTTTTGGTTCTTCTTTAGAGGCAGGGTTGGGGCTTAATGCTCACTTGTCTCAAAACTTCGCGCTTCATGGTGATTTGGTTTATCAGCATAAGTTGAGTAAGGGTGGTTTTTCTGGAATTAGTTTTTCTGGTGGATTACGCTATCGTTTTTAGGATAATTGTCTTTAGGGATTAATTTAAAAAAAACCACAAGTATCGCTTGTGGTTTTTTTTATTATTGTTTTGTTTACAGCTTTGAAGATAAGCTTTTTTAAAGAATGTTTTTTGGCATCAGTAAATTTGTTTCTTTTTAGAAACGAGATAAGGCTTTAGGGGCTCAATTTTTGCTTTTTATGCTGTTTTCTTCTATGCAAGATGCTGACTTATAATAATAATTGATTGTTTTTTTTATATTGAATGAGAAATACAAAATATCGTGGGATTCTCTTATTTCAAATTTGTTTTATGTTGAATTGATCACAGCCATTTGTTTACATATTACAAGTGGAGAGAGCTGTGTGAATAAATTGGATAAGAGAGAAGTCAAAATGTCTCTTCTGAGCTAGTCTCAAGGGTCCAAGGGCTATTATAACATTTTAGGATTGATAGAGGAGGAGGCATCGGTTTACTTATTTATAAGTGTAAAAACGGGATGTTCAACGAATTTAAAATTATACTTTTCACGGGCGCCATCGCAAAATGAGCTTCGGTGCGTTGAGAGATGTGTTTTAAAACAAGCATGTGATTGGCAACATATCTATATTCTATTTGGGGCGTTCTATTTTACATGATGATGGCGATTTTCTTAAAGAATGCGATAAATATTAAAGTGTTAAGCGGCAATACGTCATCTCCTTTTGTGTCAATTTACAAATTTTCTTGAGATTACTGCTTTGGGATGCGGGGGATTTACTTCTATTTTTACGAGCTTTTGTAAATATTACAATTTTAAATTGAGATATTTTTAGATTATGGCTTTACATAAAGTGCGTAGTCGATATATAAAATACAAAACGTATTTTAAATTATCACGCGTAACCAAAGTTATTAAATAGAACGCGTGTTTTTTTATTTTTAGAGAAGGGGAAGAAAGTTTGTAGAAAATTATGTTCAAAAATCATCTCTCTTTATGTCGTTTTACAACGGTTATTTTTTTCTTTGTACAAAATGCTGATGCCGGTGAAGTTTCCTCTCAGAAAAAGCAATATTCATGTAATGAAAGTGCCTCATTTTATCATTGTAATGATGGACAGACGCATGAAATTTCTAGGAAAACTTATCAACTCACAGGTGAAAGTCCTGAGGCAGCTTTAGAGGCATCTGGAGAAGATACCCTCATTGAGGGAGAGGCTATAATCATTAACAGTGTTTTGAATGCCGATGGGCACTCCGAAAACAGCGCTTGGACAACTGCTGTAAAAGCTTCAAAAGGGGGAGGCGTTGCTCTGTTCGACTCCATGTTAAATGATGTGTCGATAGGAGCTGATATTGAAGAGGATGGTGGCTTTGAAATGCAAAACGGGGTAATCAAAGCAACCAGAATGGGGATCAGTGCTTCGAGTGAGCGGTCGCTTGTTTTTTTAACTAAAACAGAGATTAAGACATCTGCTGGTGCGATAGCTCTTTTGAGTCATAGTGGGGCAAAAATCTATATGAAAGGAGGAAAAATTAATTTTGCGGATGGTATTGCCGTTCAAACAGGAGGAGGGGGAGAAATTAATTTAGAGGGTGTTTCTATTACAGGAAACGGCAAACAGGCGACAAATACAGACAATCATCGTGAAAGTTCTGCTTTTAGTATGCTTCAGGGAAAAGGTCTGATTCATTTTCAGAAAGGCAATGTTAATGTTAACAATGCTCATGGGCTTGTATTGCAAGGGAATAATCATAATGTTGCTCATATCAAACATTCCAATGTTTTTGTAAGAGGACAAGCATTTCATGGTATGCACTTTTTTTGGCAAGCTGTTTTGGATGGGACCAAAACAATCATACCTGGAAAAGGGGCGGTCCAGTTGACCCAGACAACTTTTATGGCCCCAGAAAGTACGGCTCTTTATAGCCGCGAATTCGAAAGTTCTGTTAAACTATTACAACATTCAAAAGTTTCTGGCGATTCACTTCTGAAAGCGGTTGAACATTCCAATATCAAGATCAAAGCTGATGCTTCTACCTTACAAGGAAGCGCATATGTTGATGAAAGTTCTACAGCTAAGATAGTGTTAAAAAATGGTTCAAAGTGGATTTTATCGCGACCAAAATATGGACAATTACAAAGCTCTGATGTGTCTGGTTCTAAGTTAGGAGATTATTCTTCTATTTCATCGGTCGAACTTACGGATAGTTTTCTTATTTTTGAGAAACTCAAATCTAAAACAACAGATGGTTATCAGACACTTCTCATCGGAAAAGGATCAGGGACGGTTTATAAAGCGCACGGTGACACATATCTTTATCTTAATGCATATTTGGATAAAGGGGGAGAGCTTAAAAAGCAGAAAACTGATAGGCTTTTAATCAATGGTGATCTTGAAGGAAAAACAACAGTTGATGTTTATAAGGTTCCTGGAAGCCCAGGGGCACTGACGGGAGAGGGTGGTAATGATCAGGGAATTTCCATTATTCAGGTTTATGGAAAAGCCGCTGAAGATTCTTTTCAGTTAAAGGGGGGGTATGTTACAGTTGAAGATTCCCCCTATCAGTATCATCTTAAGAGTTATGGTCCAAGTTCTCGTTTAGGAGAAGCAGATTCCAATCAAAGAGTGCTTAAAAACACTGGAACATTTTGGGATTTTCGCCTTGAAAGTAAATTTGTTGATTCTTCCTCTTTTGATCCCACTGAAGTTTCTCCTGTTCTTGATTTCATTGTTCCCCCTGTTTCTGATGAGGTTCCTTCTTTTCCTAAAGCTCATCCTAATATGACTGGAGGTAAAGAGGAGGTTAATAATCCTAATTCTCAGCAAAAACCTCAAGAGCCAGGTCTTTCTTCTCCTGATAGGGATTCTCATCGGACAACTACACCTGATACATCTGATGTTTTTATGCTAGATGTTCCAAATCCTCCTCCCTCTCTTGCACCCGTTATTCCAGTTATAACTCAATCTCCTCCAGTTGTGCCAACGTCTGGTTCACCTATCCCCCCGTCTGTAGTACGCACTCCTTCTGTTGTTTCTCCCCCTGCGTCTGGTTCACCCATCCCGCCCTCTGTCGTTCATACTCCTTCTGTTGCTTCTCCCCCTGCATCTGGTTCATCTGTCCCGCCCTCTGTAGTTCGTACTCCTTCTGTTGTTTCTCCCCCTGCGTCTGGTTCATCTATCCCGCCCTCTGTAGTTCGTACTCCTTCTGTTGTTTCTTCCCCTGCGTCTGGTTCATCAGTTCCGCCCTCTGTCCCTCGCACTCCTTCTGTTGTTTCTTCCCCTGTATCTGGTTCTTCTGTTACTCCCCCTGTTTTTGAGCTTTCTTCTCATTTTTGGTCAAATGTGAGGACTATTGTTCCACAGGTTTTAACTTATGTTCTTGTGCCAAATACCTTATTTCATGCTGGATTGGTGGATATCCGTTATCAAAATAAGCAGTTGCAAACACTGCGAAATTTTTCTCGTCGATTGTTGAAAACTAATGAAAATCCAGCTTTATTTTTGCGTGGTTACGGGGGACATCATCGTTATACTTCCAATTTGTCTGCACTGGCATATGGGTATGGAGGTGACCTTGATTATAATGCACTAGAGGCAGGTATTTTACTCAAAAAAATTGAAAATGTATATAGTACAACATCTTTTGGAATTATGGGAAATTATGGTAAACTTTCTTTGCGTGCTCGAGAGGTGAAACAACATCAAGAAAGTATATTTGATAAATGGACAATCACAGCATATGGGAGTATGCAGCATGATACGGGACTTTATATGGATGGTCTCTTCTCTTATGGTTTGTTTAATGGCAATGTTCTTACGCGTGAGCGAGGTAAAACGGCTGTATTGAGAGGAAAGCCCTTAAGTTTTTCCTTAACGGCTGGTAAAACATTTATGGTAGGTTGTCGTTGTTTTATTTTTGAACCACAGGTTCAATTTGTTTATCAAAATCTTCAGTTTCATAATACGCGTGATATTGATAATCTTAATATTGATATGCGAAGACCAGATCATTGGGGGATGCGTATTGGCGGGCATTTAACCAAAACACTGACATTGATGAAAGATGCACAGGTTCTCTCATTCTATGGTACGCTTCATTTCGTTCGTAATTTTGATGATAAACAATTTGTGTATTTTAAAGATGCTTTCCAACTTGGTTCTTTTGGTTCTTCTTTAGAAGCTGGATTTGGTATTTATTCGCAATTATCCACAAAAATTACTTTTCATAGCGATCTGATTTATAAGCATAAATTTACCAAATCTGGCTTTTCTGGAACGCATTTTTCTGGTGGATTAAGCTATCATTTTTAATTTTATTTTTTTAACGCATCTTTTGTAGAGACAATAGACACAAAAAATGACTTTATTGTGTTTTTTTCTGATTTTTAACTTTACGTATAATCCAAAAAGAATTATGTTAATAATACATAATAGGAATAATCTATCGATGAGTTGGATCTTTCTTTTCGATTTTTAATGAAGATGAAGTAAGGGGAGTTTAGAGCTAATCGTGATGAAAGTATTAAAACATCATGTATCTTTATGTGCTCTTACGACGTCTGTTTTATTCTTTGTTTATAATGTAAAAGAAGAGGGAGAAACTTCATGTTGTTTTCTTTTAAAATCCTATTCATGTGATGCTTTTGAAGAGCCTGGGTTGTGGTGCGAGTGATACTCGTTCAGGTACTGCTGATAGCTGTTTTTTGGTGTTTTGAAGGCAAAAAAAGTTTGGTTAGGTAAGTATTAGATGGAGAAAAGAGAAGTTTGGAAATTGATGGGGTTTGAGCGTTAAAAAACACTGTTAGAATTTCATCAGAAGTATTTGCATGAGAAAAAATGAAGATTGCTTCGGATGAGGTTTCCATTACTGGAAGTGGTGAGAACACGATTAATGATAAAAGTATAAGTGCCTATGATCATGGTTTTAATCAGGCTATTTTGGGACTAAAGCTAAGGCGATTTTCTTTTTGTTAAGGATGGTAAGATTAATGTTTCAAATATTGATGATCTCGTGATGGAGAGCATGGGAGCTGTTTTCATTCCTAGAAGTGTGATGAAATATAGCATATGGGGTGATAAACCTTTATCTAGCTTATGGGGGTGGCGTTATTCTGGCGTTGTTTTTGAGAATTCAAATATTTCTTTTCATGGGCGTGACGTTCGAGAGGGGACTTTAAAAGAAAGTCCCTCACAAGAGGAATATATAGAAGCAGGGGCATCGGCTATATTTGGGGAGATTCAGTTCAAGAAAACTAGCTTTAGTGTTCCTAATGATAGAGCTTGTTTATATCGGTGGTCTTTTCCCCTATAGGATATGTAAAGGGGATGTTCTCATGCAAGCAAGAGGCAAGACAACAACATTGAAGCAAGCATTTTTTGGAGTTTCATTCATTGCGGGAAAGTCATTTATGAGCGGACATAAGGGGCTTATTTTTGATTTGAAGTTTCAGATCGTTTATCAAAATGTGCGCTTTGATAAGATATCAGATATCGATGGTTTTGATATTGAAATGAAAAAACTTGATCTGTGGCTGATGCGTATTGGTGGGCGTTTAAGCGAGATACTTGTAGCTTTTTGAAGAGGGAGAAATTGTTTCTTTTAATGGAAAGTTTCATTTTGCCAATAGTTTTAGAAAAAACAATGTGTTCAGTTTGGAGATGAATTCTAATGAGGAGCTTTGGGTTCTTTTTTAGAAACTTGAGTGGCGTTGAATGTGTCGTTGTTTTCAAACTTTGTATTGTATGGAGATGTTACTTATCTGCATCATTTTAGAAAAGTAGCTTTTTCAGGGATGATTTTTTTCAGGAGCGTTACGCTATCGTTTTTAAGCGCCCATGAAATATAATCTGAATTTTACATAAGCTACAGAATGTTGTGTAAAGTATAAAATGAATATCTAAGTTTTATACTTCTCACTATTTGTTTGTTTAAGTGGGTGTTATTGCGCGTATTTTTTATTTTTAAGTCAGGAAGGGGGGAAAAGAAAAATTGGGAATAGAATTATGGTTAATGTATTAAGGGATTATAGATTTTTATTTATCACAACGGCTATTGTTTCTTTTTTGCCTATTGTGAGTGTTAATGCAAATTCTTCTCATTTAGGAAATCTCTGTGATCCAAATGCTCAGTTTTATAAATGCAATGATGGAAAAAAACATACAATTGAAAATAAAACTTATTATTTAAAATATTCTCAAGAATATATTTCTAACGCTACTCCTATTTCAGCTCTATATGTAGAAAAAGCAGGTACAGTTGTTGATGCATCTCAGATAACTGTTACGGGTGATAACGCAGATGAAATATATGGCTATGGGGCATTAGCAAAAGAGGGAGCTCATCTTAATCTAAAAGATTCAAATTTTAAGAATATACCTGCCCTTCATGCTGAAAGTGCGGTTATTCGCATGACAGATGGCACTATTACGGGGGTTTCTCACGCTATTTCTGCACTGGGTAAAGGAACAGATATTGCTTTAGTGCGTGTCAAGATTGAAACGACACCAAGAGAAACGACATCAAAAGAATTGAATGGTATAGGAGAGACTGCTCTGATTAGCAGTTTGGGTTCAAAGATTAGGTTGTCAGGGAGTACCGTTATTTTTAATGGGAAAGGCCCGTTTTCATCACTTTTGGGGGGAGAGTATAGTTTTGATAGTTCTGTCATTAAGGGAAAAGGAGAACAAAAAACTGTTATCATTGATGAGAAAAGTGTCAATAAATTACCAGAAGCTTTTGATATTTCTCAAGGTGGTTTTGTTCAATTGAATAATAGTTCTATTGAACTGAGTGATATGCATGGTTTTTTGGTTAAAAGTTCTTCAGAGAATGTGAATAATAAAGCTAGGTTGTTGAGACAAGGATTTAATTTAGCTGATGCGTTTAAGAAGACGAATATTAAGATTGAAAAATCCAATATTTCTGTTCAGGGTAAGGAAACCTATGGTCTGTATTTTTATGGATTAAATTCCAATGGTGTATGGGGCAATATGAGAAGTCTGGGAGCACAAGGTGTTGCTCTGGAAAAGATATCTGTTCAATTATCAAAGACAAATTTTTTAGTTCCAGAGGGCATTGCCATTTATGGTACGGGAGATGCTGGTTATGGGGCTGAAGCTACCCTTGAATTATCGGAAAATACAAAGATTTCTGGTGATTTATTGTTAAAAGCTGAACATGGTTCCTCTCTTCGTGTTCAAGCCTATTCTTCGACTCTTACAGGGGGAGCACGTATTGATGGCAGGTCTCGTATTGATTTGCAATTAAGAAATAGTTCTACATGGTATCTTACTAAGCGTAAATATCAAGGCTCACAAGAAGCGGACTTTACGGTTTCATCGCTTTCTACTTTGAGCCTTTTGGATAGTACCGTTTTTTTTGAGAAATATATCTCTCAAGATTATCAAACATTGTATATTGGAAACGAAATAAACAATGAGGACAATATTCTTGCATTAGACAATAGTGATAAAACAGCTGGTATGGAGGACTTATCCAATAAAGTATACAGTGCGAAGGGAAATGTTCAGATTAAGATGAGCACATTTATGCATAATGATGGTTCATTTAATTCTCAACAAACGGATCGCATTTTGATCTATGGGGATGTTGAGGGAACCACCCTCATTGGGATGGAAAAATTTCAAAAAACTTCAGATAAAGAAGCTGGAAGTGAAGGGAGCCAAAGTGTTTCACTTATTCAAGTTGCAGGGACGGCAGAGGAAAATTCTTTTAAGTTACTCAATAGTTATACGACCGTGAATGGTTTTCCTTACCAATATAAACTTCGTGGCTATGGTCCAAGTTCTTCTGCTGGAAATGCAGATCCCAAAAATAGATTGGTTGCAGGGAAAGGGGATTTTTGGGACTTTCGTCTCGAGAGTGTTTATATTGGTTCTGAGTTAGATTCTTCTGAATCTGCTTCTAAACCGACTCCTACGGTTATTCCTCCTCAATCTGAAGAAGAAAAGATCCCTTCTGAGCGTCCCACAGAGACACTTTCGCCTGAACAACCGTCTACTGTTGAGCCTCCACTTATACCATCTACACCTTCTTTGCCTGAAGAATCTAAACCGTCTGAAACATTTATTCCTACGGATTCTACACTTATTCCTTCTAAACCTGTTTCGCCTGAGCTTCCTTTTGTACCAACAGTTCCAGAGGATCCTTCTACTGTGCCTATGCCTACTGTTCCCGTTGAGACTTCTACTGATGAGGTTATACCACCATCTAAGCCATCTGTTCCGGTCGCTCCTTCATCTACGGATTCTGTTGTTCCTTCTCTCCCCGTTGAACCAAAGCCTTCTAAGCCTTCTGCTTCTGTTGAGCCTTCACCTCATTTCCCTATTCCGCTTGATGTTCAGCCTGAACAAGGAATTAGAGCTGTTGTACCTCAATTGCCAACGTACCTCCTTTTGCCAAATGCTTTATTCCATGCGGGGTTGATGGAAATGACTACGCAAAATAAGACGTTAGAGACAATGCGGGGTGCTTTTTATTCTTTTGGGAGAGATGATAAAAACACTGCCTTTTTTCTGCATGCTTATGGGGCAAGTCATCATTATGCTTCCAATTTATCTGATTTTGAATATGGCTATGGTGCTGAGCTTGATTATAATGCGTTTCAAGCAGGTGTTTTGTTAAACGAGATGGAGAGCTTATATACGCGTACATTTTTTGGGGCTTTGGGAAACTATGGAAAACTTTCTCTAGAACCGCAGAATGTTGAACAAAGCAAAAAAAGCGCATTAAACAAATGGTCTATTGGGACTTATGGAAGCCTACAGCATGATACAGGTTTGTATATCGATGGGATGTTATCCTATGGTCTTTTTAAGGGAGATATTTTAACCCTTGCACGAGGCCAGGTTATGGCGTTAAAGGGGAAACAGTTTAGTGGATCTTTAACGAGTGGCAAAAGGTTTGTAATAGGATGTAAAGGTATTGTTTTTGATCCACAGGTTCAGGTTATTTATCAGCATCTTCAGTTTAATCAGGCATATGATGTTGATCATATTGATGTTGATTTGGGAAAATTTCATCAATGGATGGGGCGTGTTGGCGGGCGTTTAAGCAAGACGCTTGGTGCTGTAGAAGAGGGACGAGAGGTTTCTTTTTATAGTAAGTTTTCTTATTTGCATTCTTTTGAAGATAAGCAATTTGTTTCTTTTAAAGATGATTTCCAGTTAGGTTCTTTTGGTTCTTCTTTGGAAGCAGGGCTTGGGTTTAATGCACGTCTTTCTTCAAAACTCTCTCTTTATGGGGATGTCACTTATCAGCATCGGCTTAAAAAAGTTGGTTTTTCTGGTGCGAGTTTTTCTGCTGGGTTACGTCATCGTTTTTAAAAGAGCTCCATTGTGCATTTTTATATGAAAGGCAGGAAATTTTTCTGCCTTTTTAATCTCCTATAATTTATACTCTTTCATCAATATGGTTATTTTTTAAAAGTATAAAAAGTTACTCAAAATGCTTTCTTTTATGTAATGAGAAATTTTCTACAAGTTTTAATGTTGTGATATGAGGAAAGATTTCATTATGAATGTGATTAAAATATTTTATACGTAATTACTTGTTGATTCATATTTAAAACTAGTAAGTATTGATGGTTGGTTTTATTCATCTATTATATAATCATGATATTTTTAAGTATTTTTTAAAATACTTTTATATTTGTTTTATCTTTTTATTTATACTTTATATAAGAAAAAATCTAAACTGTATTCACGTTTATATTCGTTAATATACATATTTATTAAGACGTTTACTTGAGTATTTTAGAGAAACAGTTGTATCTTTAGAAAATACTGAGAGAATTTTAGGTTAAATAATCATAAAAAGGAAAAGATGCTTAATGGATGTTCTTAGGAGTGTTTTTTTGTAAATGATAGATGCCAAGAGCAACTTCGATAAGATATAGATTATTTTTATTACTGTAATAACTGAGCATCATCATTCTGTTTTCCAAGCTTTCAATATTGCAATGACTTTAACACTCGAAAATGTTCATAAGAAGTATTTTTAGTCTGTTCTTAAATGTTTTGTATCGATACGGGCTCTTGCCTGTTTGTAATGCGCAAGCAAAAGATTTTGATCCCTTTGTTAAACCGATTTGATATGTCTAGATAAGAAGTTAAATTGTTGATCAGAACTGGTAAGGAATTTTATTTTTTAAGGTGTGGAGTAGCGGTTAAAAAATTTTATTGAGAAAAATAGCGTTGAGGTCCTTCTCTTGATTGTAGGAAAAAAGAGGACTTTTCGATGATACGATAAGCTCTATTTTGCTGAAGTTTTAAGAATAGTGCCTTGATGGGAGTGTGCAGCTCATGGCCATAGATTATTATAAAGAAAGATGGCTTTATGAGGGATGGAGGCGGTTTTATAAGTGATATTCTTGTATGGAGAAAACAATGTTTAAAAGGTCAAAAACTTGTTTAAGGTCTTGTCTTATTTAAAGGGAGGAGAGAGGAAGATGGAAGATTTCATGATTATAAAGACCTTGGGGATTTGGAGAGGGGGGAATTTCTGTGAGTTCTAGAGATGGGCGGGGACTTAGATTTCTAGAGGATTGCGTGGATATTTTAATCGGTGATAGCTGTACTTGTTAGTGCTTGGCTTAATCAGTGATATTGATCATACCACATTCACCATTTTCACAGCCGAAGGTGAGATTGTGTCCTGCTTGATCCCAATTGAGTGCTGAGATAGCGCTTTTCCCATCCCCTCTTAGAAGGATTTCTTTTCCATCACGAAAATGTGCCGCTAAAATCATTCCATCATTGAAACCTATGGCGACAATTTCTTTGCTTGGATGGCATGAAACGGTGCTAACAAGGGCATTTGCTCGTGTTCCAAGTTCTAAGGGGGTTTTTCCCATGGGGCCGTCTTTTGTATGAAAGGGCCAAACAATTGCGGCAGAAGCACCTGATGTTGCAAGCCATTTTCCTTTTACACTCCAAGACCAGCTTTTGACTTTACTTGGGTAGCCACTCATCCGTAAATGTTGATGATCGCTAAGACGCCAGCCGTGTAAGGCGTTTTCTTGCATCGTAGAAATGACATAGCGGTTGTCTGGTGAAAAGGTAACACCACAATGAGCGCCTTTCCATACCAATGTTGTGGGAGATGTTTGTGTTGAGAGCCAATGGAGCGTAACGCCATTGTAATGAGCCACAGCAAGCCGTAAGCCTTTTGGGGCGAAAGCCAAGCCTTCTATACTGCGCTCATGTGGGAGCTCTTGTTGTTCTTTTCCCACATGCACAAATGCGAGACGTGCGGAGGAAAAGGCAAAAGCTTTTTGAGGGCCAAAAGCAACGTTATTTATCCATTTGCGTTCTTTTTGACTGAGCAGTTCTGTATGACCATTAGCTGTTGTTTGACAGATTTTTCCATCTTCTCCCCCTGTGATGATTGCCGTATTGTCACGGGAAAAATGACTTGAAATTATTCCTTTATGAACTTCAAAGATTTGTGGGGTTGGAGTTAAAAAAACAATCAAGCCTTCTACGGAAACAAAGGCTGGTTTATTGCCTATAAAACCACAGGAAAGGCAGTAGCTTTGGAGATCATAATGGGTCATGTTAGGTATTGCCATTCATTTTATGCGCAATTTTATTATGCACAATTTTCAAAATCAGTTTTTAATTTTTCGCCATCAAGAGAGCGTCCGATAAAAACAAGGCGGCTTTCTCGTTTTTCATCTTCACGCCATGGACGTTGATGTTGTCCCTCAAGAAGCATATGAATACCTTGAATGACATAACGATCATCATCTCCTTGAAAGGCAATAATGCCTTTAAGACGCAAAATATCAGGTCCTTGTTGCTGTGTAAGTTGTTGGATCCAAGGAAAAAACTTTTCTGGTTTCAGGGCACCTGTTTTTAAACTTATAGAAGTGACGGTAATATCATGAATGGTAGATGTGTGATGATGATGGTCATGATGGCAATCGGGACCACACACATGATCTTCAGGTTGGTCATTATGCTCGTGATCAAGAAAATGAGGCTCATGATCTAGCGTCCGTTGGAGATCAAAGAAACCACGATTGAGCAGTTTATCAAGAGGAATATTGGTGCGCTGTGTTGTATAGAGTATAGCGCGAGGATTAATAGCAAGAATAAGCGATTCTGCATGGGCTCGTTCTTGTGCCGTGACGAGATCAATCTTATTTAAAAGAACGATGTCTGCGAAAGCAATTTGCTCTTCAACTTCACGACTTTCTTTCAGTTGAATGGGAAAATGCTTTGCATCAACGACCGCTATGACACTGTCAAGCGTTGTTTTTTCATGGACTGTATCATCCATGAAAAAGGTTTGTGCAACAGGAATGGGATCTGCAAGTCCTGTTGTTTCTATAATAATTGCATCAAATCGATGAGAACGTTGCATCAGACTTTCCAGAATACGAATGAGATCGCCACGTACAGTGCAGCAAACACAGCCGTTATTCATTTCATAAATTTCTTCATCTGATTCAATGATCAAGTCATTATCAATCCCAATTTCACCAAATTCATTGACAATGACAGCATAACGTTTGCCATGATTTTCACTAAGAATGCGGTTGAGAAGGGTGGTTTTTCCTGAACCAAGATAGCCTGTGAGAACCGTAACAGGAAGTTTTTTTGGGGATGTCGTTTCCATGGAGAGACCTTTTATTGTTCTTTACTGCCATGTATTTATGTTAAACCGTTTGATATCATCAAGTAAATCATGAAGCTGAGATAGAACATGAGAAAAGATTGCTTTCCCTGCTTGGGGGGTTGCTTTACTTGCGTTTCCTGCTGCACCTTGCGTGTTGAGATCACGCATTGTCCAGCCAAAGGCATGAGGACCATAAGCGCGTAAATAGCGATAATTGGCAATCATATCCGCTTGTTTATTATGAAAATTTTTTGCCTTTTCCATATGAACTTTTTCTGGCGCTAAATAGAGCATGAGAGAGGTTTCGATAAAACCACCATGGATATCAAGAGGCTGTTGAGAAGGCTCTATCAGACCTTGTGGTAAACCAAAACGGCTCCAGCTTGTCGCTACAGCAAGCATGGAAAGGCGCCTTCTCAATTCGGTGATAACAATGCTCATTAAAGGTGAATTTCCCCCGTGAGCATTGAGAAGAAGAAGACGGTTGATCCCTTTGTGATAGCAGTCTTCACCAATCTTTATCCAGCGCTTAATCGCATCAGAAAAGGTCAGGGTTTGTGTTCCTTTAATATCCATATGTTCTATAGAATAGCCAATTTTTTCAACCGGTAAAAGGGTGATATGAAATTGTTCTTTTGTTTCTAACGCGAGAGCCTTTGCAAAAGCTTCAGCAATAATCCAGTCGGTTTCAAAGGGAAGATGCTCTCCATGATATTCGTGTGCGCCTAAAGGTAAAAGAGCGAGAAAAGGCGTGTTAGATACCATAAATTATTGCCCAAAAGAGAGGTTAATACAGATAAAATGATCAAAGGTGCTTCACTATTTAATCTATCTATAAAAAAAACGCAAATAGGTGTATTTTTACATCCCATAGGGATATTCTAAAAATGAGAGATTTATTAAAAATAGTGAAGATTTTATTGAGAGAAGCTAACACAGTTTTGATGGAATATACGCTATCCCTTCTAAAGATCAGTAGTTTCTGTAAGCATTTTTGATGTGTCTTTTTATTTTGGCTATGGAGAAAAGATAACCAAAGCATTTATGTTGGTATGAAGGCTCGGATGACACAAATTTGACTTTGGAGAGTGTGTTAACAGATTTTAGTGTTTCTGAAGAAAAAACTGAATGTAATGAGAAGAATTTACATGAGATGAAATCATATAATGACGCTATGTTAATTTATAGAGTATTTCATGTTGAATGAGAGTCTTGAAAATTATAAGGCTTTTTTATTCCAAATCTGTTCCATTTTGAGTGAATAAAAACGATGTCTCTTCCACATCACAAGTAGATTAACTGTGAGGTATAAAACTGCACAGGTACGCTTCTTATGAACCATCTCAAGTGCTAAAGGTTTGGTCTTGCAAAGTTAGGCTTCTGTTAAAGTGTGTGGTGGTGCCGGCTTGCTTTTATGAAGCGTCAAGATGGTGGGGCTTAATGAATTTAATTGTTATACTTTTCGACGCGTTGCGCGCGAAATTACAGAGAGCTTGATGCGCTTATAACTTGATGGGCGATCAAATGATAAAGAAGAAGTACCGTTGAAATTAGGATAAACAGAATTCCCTTGCGTTGTACGCTGTTCGTTTTAACGAAAAAGCAAGTATTCAAGTCTATTTTATAACGCTGCACATCGAAGGATATAACGGTAAATCCCTATAATAGAAAAACACCTATAATAGCAAAACGATTGTATACGATCATCTTTAAATTTTTGCAGTAAAAAAAGATGCTCGATATATATTTTATCATCTTTTGATTTTGCAACGGCACTTGGTCGTTAAAATACCTTATAAGTGACTTTTTCTTTAAGTTTTTTTCCTATGCACTACTTTCGCTCTACACATCACTTTTATTCGTGCTTTATAAGCAAATAAATTTAATTAATTCAATATAATAAACAGCGTTAAAATTAAGGGAAATTTATAATCGTCAGGTGGTTTTACATTTAATAGGCAAATAATATGCAAAACAATGGATTATGATTATAAATCAGCATTTTTCTTTTAGGATGAGCCGTTGATAAATTGATTGATTAATATCGGTTTTCAAGGGTTATTTTTTAAAT
>NZ_LR607209.1:0-39396 GCF_902162175.1 Bartonella saheliensis | reverse complement strand
TAAAAGATAAGTAAGTATATTTAAATAAAAAAATATCGTATTTATTTTGTATTATAGTTATATAAAAATCATAATATATTATGTGAATATTTCAAATTTACAGATAGTGAATTAAATCAAAAAGATCTTATGCTATTTTTTGATGAGATGAGATAGGAATAAATGCCTCTAGAATAGGATTATTGAATCAATGGAAAAATCAAGCACGATTATCATGAAAATTTTAAAAAGATTCTGTAATAACCTATAAGATAGCATACGCATTGAAATTATAGCTTATCAATTTGGAGAGGATTCATCTAGACCATAAAAACGAAGAAATAATAAATTAGGCAGAGGTTTTTATATTTGTATCAAGATAATGATGAGATATGGTTCACCTGTTTGGAATGTATTTTTCAATAAGTTTTAGAATTGTTTATAGCGTGTGATATATCGTTCTAAATAAAGATTTAAGGTAAAATTGAAACTGCTGAAAAAATAATACAACGTATTGATTTATAATGATAATCTAGCGGTATTCATATTGAATTAGAATCTCGAATAACGTAAGATTCTCTCATTTAAAATCTGTTTATGTTGAATCAATCAATATCACTTGCTTGCACACCACAAGCGGGGTTGGTGTGGGTAAAAAACTGTATAAGAAAGAACTAAAATGGCTCTTATGAACCGTCTTAATGCAAGGTCTGTCGCAACATTGGGGGCTGGCAAATATAATGATGGTGCTGGCTTGTTACTCCATAAGCGTAAAGATGGAAATAAAGTTTATTATCCTGGGTTTATTATCTGCAGGTCTTATAAAAATAGTTGAATACATCTATAACCGTTGGTTTTTTTAAAGATCTTTCATAAAAGAATCTTACTAAAAATTTCGTAAAATACTTATATATCAAAATGTTTCTAAAACTTTATTGGGGACGATTTGCTATGCGTATAACAATGTTTTGAATTTTTTCCCGTATTACAGATATCTACAGCAAAGATTCTTATACAGAAGTGATGATATGAAGGATTCTCATAAACAAAACATTCTTGCATTGGAAGTTGATTCTAGAATACGGCGTTTAGCAATTTTAGCCCTTTCAGTGGGCAGCTTTGCTATCGGGACGGCGGAGTTTGTTGCAATGGGGCTTTTACCAGAGATGGCACGAAGTTCATATGTTGATATTCCTACTGCGGGTCAATATATTTCTGCTTATGCATTAGGGGTTGTGATTGGAGCTCCTCTTTTAGCTGTTGCAACTGCTCAATTTTCACGTAAAACTATTTTGATAGGGTTGATGTTTTTTTATGCCTTAGCAAATATTGCGAGTGCTTTTTTTTCTGATTTTAATACATTAGTCGTATTACGCTTTCTCAGTGGTCTTCCCCATGGAATCTATTTCGGACTTGCGGCTATGGTTGCTTCTTCAATGGTGGAAATGAATGAACGCTCCAAAGCTGTTGGGTCTGTCATGCTTGGCTTAACTATTGCAACCGTTTTAGGAGCACCAAGTGCAACTTGGATTGGTCAACTTATTGGTTGGCAGATTGCTTTTATCCTTGTGGGTATGATTGCTTTATTATGTTGTTTGCTTATTTGGAATTTTTTGCCTTACGATTTAAGGATTAAAAGAACGAGCCCTTTACGCGAAATGGGTGCATTAAAACAAAAGCAGGTGTGGCTTCTTTTAACAATGGTTTCGGTGGGAGCGTCAGGATTATTTTCTGTTTTTACTTATATTAAGTCAACATTAATGTATATTTCTGGTGTTTCACTTGAGTGGGTACCCTTTATTATGCCGTTAGTTGGACTTGGAATGGTGGTAGGAAACCTCTTGGGGCCTAGACTGGCTACTAAAATAGGCATTTCGCCGATGATATTTTTTTCTATGCTTTGGAGCGTATGTGTTTTTTTTCTTTTTTTCTTTTTATCTTATGCTCCGTTAACAGCAGCAATAGGATGCTTTTTGGTTGGGACTTCTTTTGCAGCTATGCCTTCTATACAAACAAAAATTATGGATGTTGCACTACAGGGACAAATTTTGGCAGGAGCATTAATGCAGTCTGCTTTTAATATTGCCAACGCTCTTGGTGCAGAAGCTGGAGCATTGGTTTTAAAATTGGGCTATAGTTATGAATATACAGCCATTTTAGGGAGTATTCTAACTTTTTGTGGATTAATGGTTTTTTGCGTCTCATGGTTTATGGAGAAGCGTGCTTAATATTTTTTTGAGTAAAGAAGAAATTTTTATATTTATTTTTAATGATTATTGGAATGTCCTGTTGGATTTTTTAATATGCAGTAGGAAATGCGCAGCGCTAATGGAATAGCAAAACAAAATAAAAGCCCCATGAGCACGATAAGAAGTGTTTTGGCTGCTAAGATCATTCCTATTGTTCCTCCAGGATTAGAGAGGCCAGCAAGATTAGTGATGACTCCTGCTAGAGTTGCACTTAAGGCTGCTGAAAATAGTTGTACAAAGGTAAGGGATTCACTTGCACGCAGAGCATCTTCATCATTTGTACATTGTAATATCCTTGTGAGCAAATGTGGCCACGCTATGCCTGCACTGACCCCAATAGAAAATAGTGCTAAGCAAATAATAAAAATATATTCAAGTGTGGAAACTTCTGTTGGAATAAGCCATAAAAGAATAGTGATGCCTAACAGTTTTAATAAGGGGGAGTATACAATGATGTTGCGAATTTTTCTTACGGAGATACCAGCACTTGAAAGAGCTCCACATGTCCACCCTAGGCTCATGAGTGCTGCTATATAACCAGCAATAAGTGGAGCTTGCCCATGAAGCTCTTGAAGAAAAAGTGGAAAATAAAGTTCTATACTGTATACGACTGTTGTCATAACGAGGATCAATGCGTAAACAGGAAAAATTTCAGAAGAAAAAGAAAAGGATTTGTATGGCAACATAGGATGAAGATTAGATAATTCAATTCTTGCTAGAACAAAGAGAAAACTAAGTCCGATAACGATCCCGCAGATTTTTGCCATTGTCGACTCCATAGCCCCTCCAATCGAAATGATAAAAATCAATAAGGTGAGTATGAAAAGCTGGAGAAGAGGAAAAGGGGATGTTGGAATATCATTTTTATTCTGTTTTGGTAAAAGTTTAAAGGCGATGAGTGAGAAGAATATAGCAAATATACCAATGATCCAAAAGGATGCTCGCCATAGACCATAATATACGGAAAGTCCTCCAATCGCTGGCCCTAATAAGGTTGATATTCCCCACATTCCAGAAATAACACTTAATGCGTGTGACCATAAAGATGGGTTTAAAAAAATACGTACCATGGAATAGGATAGGGATAACAAAGAGCCACTTCCAAATCCTTGAATAAAGCGTCCTATTAAAAATAATGGCATAGATGAAGAAATGCTGCACAAAAAAGTCCCTAGGGTAAAGATAATTCCAGAGATAACATAAGTGTTACGAGGACCTAATTTCCCTAATATTCTTGTTGCAAGAGAAGTTCCTATGAGAGAAGCTGTAATGAAGACAGTCGCAACCCAAGAATAATATATTTCATTGCCAATATGATTCATAAGAGAGGGTAAAATAGTAATAACAATATAAACGTTAGTGGCGTGTAACACAACTCCGCCTGTAAACGTTAAAAAGCAAAGACCATTTTTACTCAATAGAAGCGTAGACCAGCTTTGTCTTTTCACTGTTTTTGCTATTTAATAAAAGTTTATTCTCTTTCTATTTATAAGGTAGTTTTTAAAATTCACCAAGAAAAATTCAAAGCTCTAAATAGAGCTTTGAATTTTAATTAAATTATTGCTTAATTATCCATTTCTTTTTTGAGATTTTCATCAATTTTATCGAGAAAACCTGTTGTAGAAAGCCATTTTTGTTGAGGTCCAATTAAAAGAGCGAGATCTTTCGTCATAAAACCTTCTTCAACGGTTTTAATACAAACTTCTTCCAATGTTGTGGCAAAGTTTTTTAATTTATCATTGTTATCGAGTTTAGCACGATGCGCTAGTCCACGAGTCCATGCAAAAATAGATGCAATAGAATTTGTTGATGTTTCTTCATTCTTTTGATGTTGACGATAATGGCGTGTTACGGTGCCGTGTGCGGCCTCTGCTTCAACAATTTTACCGTCCGGTGTCATGAGAACAGAAGTCATAAGACCAAGAGAACCAAAGCCTTGAGCAACGATATCTGATTGCACATCACCATCATAGTTTTTACATGCCCAGACATAGCCACCTGACCATTTAAGTGCCGAAGCAACCATATCATCAATGAGACGGTGTTCGTAATACAATTTACGGTTTTCAAATTCATCTTTAAATTCCGTATCAAATATTTCTTGAAAGATATCTTTAAAACGTCCATCGTAAGTTTTTAGGATGGTATTTTTTGTTGAAAGATAAACCGGAACATTCCGCTGTAGCCCATAATTAAAAGATGCACGGGCAAAATCACGAATTGACTCATCAAGATTATACATTGCCATGGCAACCCCTGCACTTGGGGCATCAAAAACATCATGCTCAATAACTTGATTATCATCACCAACAAATTTAATACTTAATTTTCCTTTGCCTGGAAATTTGAAATCCGTCGCTTTATACTGATCACCAAAGGCATGACGTCCGATAATAATTGGTTTTGTCCAGTTAGGTACGAGACGTGGAACATTTTTACAGATAATAGGTTCGCGAAAAATAACCCCCCCTAAAATATTACGAATCGTACCATTAGGTGATTTCCACATTTTTTTTAAGTTGAATTCTTTAACACGTGCTTCATCCGGTGTGATGGTTGCACACTTTATACCAACCCCGTATTTTTTGATAGCATTGGCAGAATCGATCGTTACCTGATCATTGGTTGCATCTCGATTTTCAATAGAAAGATCATAATATTTGAGATCAATATCGAGATAAGGATGGATTAATTTATCTTTGATATATTGCCAAATGATACGAGTCATTTCATCCCCATCGAGTTCAACAACGGGATTTTCTACTTTGATCTTTGCCATTAGAAGTCCTTTTTCTTTTAAATGATATTACTTTATAGCACTTTCAGGTTTATAATGAAAAGTAAAAACAAGGGAAAAAGGCATGTAAATATGGGGGATAGAATATATGATCAATAGAGTGTAAAATTTTATTGAAGAGTTTAATTTTTGAAAAGAAGTAATGTGTTTGCAAACCTATTATCATTGTGTAATTGATAAAAAGTCTAATTTAATAGATAGATTGAGGAGATTTAATAGGGATATGCTTTTTTATTATCAAATTTTCTATTTAACGATTTGATACGTTGATTGTGTTCACAATGAGGGTTTCTTGAGTCTTTTTGTGTGAGTAAGCATTTACTGTTTATCGCCATTTGATCTAAAATTATGGTTTGTTTGTTTATAAAAAATTTAATGCGATATAAAAGTCCCTGTAATGAGAGATGATTCATCTAAAATGCGTTCTTGATGATCAATTTTAGTTTTAAAAGTTGAAAGAAATGCATAAAGGCGTGGTCTGTTTTTATTTAAAAATTAACAGCATACGTACAAATGTGGCTTATAAAACCATTTTATCACTAGAGAAAGTCATCCAACTTATATTTTATTGATTTTCTATTTCTACTAAGGATTGGATTAAAGTACTTTTCCTGAAAAGAAACAACAAATGAATCATTAGATATCTTTTGCACCTTTTTTAAGAAAAGACTCCTTTAAAGGCCTGTCCCTTCATTTTTATTTGTGATCCCTTAGATTTAAAAATACAAGGAAAACCAATACGTTAAAAAGAACAAAAGGAAAATTGGTACGCCCAAGGGGAATCGAACCCCTGTTTCCGCCGTGAAAGGGCGATGTCCTAACCGCTAGACGATGGGCGCAAACCAATGATGAGGCTTATAGAGATGATCTTTTTACTTCGCAAGCCCTCTGTGTCATTTTTTTTTAAAAAAGTGTGTTTTATTGAATAATTTTTAAATGACTTTTATTTAGATCATTTTATTTCCTAAAATTTTTGGCAGAAAAAATATAGAGTTATCATGATAAATAAAAAATTTTGCTGCGAACATCATATTGAGTGAATGATATTTGTTGTTTATTTTTTACATATTTTATTCATCTTTGTTTCATGCTTGTACATGTAAATATTCTTTAACTTACGTAAGAGAGCTTTTATACAGAAGGCTGCTTATTTGAGCTTATCATAAAGAAAAGCCGTATAATTTATGAAGGGAAAAGCCAATATTTAGAGCTAGTTAATAAATATACGAATCACATAAAAAGTTTTTTTTGAAGCATAAGCTGGAGACATTGTTCAATGTTCAATATGATAGAATGAAAAATATTGAGGAAAGTTCTACAAAATATCTTAAAAATTATTTTTCTCAATTTTATGCTTTTTATTCGTTTTTCAAAAGAGTGGCAATGAGTTGAGGTAAAATACTCGAATTTTGCAAATTTATTCTCCATATTTGTAATTTTTCAGAATCCTTCTGAACACACGTGAGTTTTTGTTTTTTTTACTTTAATGTCAGGTTCTATTTTTAGACAAGGAGAATGTTAAGATCTTTACATTGAAGAACAGACAGTTCAAGCTATATAATGGTAGGAAGGAATATGTTATTATTTAATAACCTACTTTATATTTTGTCCATTCTCTTTACGTATCATATGAAAGAATGTTTTTTGTTTAATACTTGTTGATTTGGAAGAGATATGTTTGTATTTTCTATCAAATATTCTACATTCTTTCGCTTATTATTGATTGCTTTTGAGAGATTTTTTTCTATCCTTTGTTGATAGAGGTTGATTTTTATGAGAAGGCTTTTGCTTATTTAAAAATAAAGCAGTTTTTTACGATAACTTGCATTTATCAGTTTTGTAGATTCTCATGTTGAATTAGATCTTTTATAAAGTTTTTTAAATTTTAGAAGAAAATAAATATTTGTATTTTGGGGAATTTTGATTGAACAAGCGGGGATAATTCTATTAGAAAAAAGAGTTTGGAGGGAGCTGGGAATTTCTTTTGTCCTGATGGATATCAGTATTCTTTGTATTAATTGGCACATCATTTAAATGATTTTTCAATAAAGATAGGGATCAGTGGTTAGATAATGGCAGAAGCTTTAAAAGTTGGCGTTGCAGGACTTGGTACGGTTGGTACCTCAGTTGTTCGAGCTCTATGTGAAAAAGCAAATAGTTTGGCTTGTCAGTGTGGGCGATCCATTAAAGTCGTTGCTGTTAGTGCGCGCGATAAAGTCCGTGATCGTGGAATTGATCTTAGTAATATAAGATGGTTTGATTCACCTGTGGAGATGGCTGCCTTTGATGAGATTGATGTTTTTGTCGAGTTAATTGGTGGTGAATTGGATATTGTATATACTGCTGTTAAGAGGGCACTTGAGGCAGGACATCATGTTGTGACAGCCAATAAAGCTCTTCTTGCTCGACATGGAGTAGAACTGGCTATAATTGCAGAACAAAAAGGTGTTTTTCTTCATTTTGAAGCAGCTGTCGCAGGGGGAATCCCTGTTATTAAAGCGATGAGAGAATCACTTGTCGGTAATCACATATCGCGGATTTATGGTATTCTCAATGGAACCTGTAATTATATATTAACACGCATGTTTACAGAAGGTCTTTCATTCAGAGAGTGTTTAGCCGATGCACAAAGATTGGGTTATGCTGAAGCAGATCCAACTTTTGATATTCAGGGAAATGATACGGCTCATAAATTAGCTTTGTTGACAAGTTTGGCATTTGGAACAGCTGTTTCGTTAGATGATGTTTATGTTGAAGGAATTCATAATATTTCGCAGATTGATATTCGGGCAGCTGATGAATTGGGGTATCGTATTAAGCTTTTAGGGGTTGCATTAAAAACGGATTCAGGGATAGAGCAACGCGTTCATCCGACAATGGTCCCAACATCTTCAATGATTGCACAGATCAATGGTGTAACCAATGCTCTTTCTATTCAAAGTGATTTATTAGGTGAATTACTGTTTTCTGGCCCTGGTGCTGGAGGAATGGCAACAGCATCAGCTGTTATTGGTGATTTGGCTGATATAGCAAAAGTACGTTCTGGTTTTCACTATGCACCTGTTTTAAGACGTCCAGCATTAGAACTTTCTCCTCATAAAAAAGCACGTATTTCACATCATGCAGGAGGGTATTTTATACGTTTAAATGTTCATGATCGTGCTGGTGTTTTTGCCGCGGTTGCAAGGCATATGGCTGATAATCATATTTCGTTAGAGTCGATTGTTCAAAGACCTTTTGTAAAAAATCAGATTGAAAAAACGATTATTTTAATCACGCATGAAACAACAGAAGTAAATGTACGACAGGCACTTGCAGAAATTGAAAAAGATGGACATCTTGTTGCAAAATCTCAATTCATTCGTATTGAACGTATGGCAGAGAATTGATAACTTATTTTGATAAAACAAGCTGGAATACTTTTATCTCTTGTGAAAAGTTTTCATCTTTGTCAAAAGCTTTACTTTTAGAGCTTAATTAAGGACTCATATTTTTTCTGGTATTTATTCGGTAGGATTTTTTCATATGCCCACAACTCAGAAGACTTTAAATGGACTTGATCGTATTTTGACACTTGAATTAGTACGTGTCACTGAACGTGCTGCTGTTGCTGCTGCACGCTGGCGTGGACGTGGTGATGAAAAGGCTGCGGACCAAGCTGCTGTAGATGCAATGCGCCAAGAACTTAATCGATTGCCGATTGAGGGCACAGTGGTGATTGGTGAAGGTGAGCGGGATGAAGCGCCCATGCTCTATATTGGAGAAAAAGTAGGTCTTCAAAGTGGACTGGCGATTGATATTGCACTTGATCCACTAGAAGGAACAACACTTTGTGCTAAAAATCTTGCCAATTCTTTGGCAGTGGTTGCTATTGCTGAAAAGGGTAACCTTCTTTACGCTCCTGATGTTTATATGAACAAAATTGCTATTGGTCCTGGTTATCCAAAGGGAGTGGTGGATATAGATGCTTGTCCTACCGATAATATTCACGCTCTTGCAAAGGCTAAAGGAGTGGCTGTTAATCAGATTACTGTTTGTATTATGGATAGGCCTCGTCATGAAAAATTGATTGATCAAGTGCGAGCCACAGGGGCATCGATTCGCTTGATTGGTGATGGAGATGTTGCTGCTGTTATTGATACAACTGATCCAGAAGAAACTGGAATTGATATTTACATGGGAATTGGTGGAGCTCCAGAGGGTGTTTTAGCATCTGCTGCTTTACGTTGCATTGGAGGACAGATGCAAGGTCGTTTGTTGCTTGATACAGAAGAGAAAATTGCTCGTGCAGCCAAAATGGGGATTAGTGATCCTAATAAGGTTTATACAATGGAAGAAATGGCAAAGGGTGACGTTTTGTTCTCAGCAACAGGGGTGACAGATGGTAATATGCTGTCTGGTGTTAAATTCACACCTCGCTACATTCAAACGGAAACTCTTGTCATGCGTTCTCATACGGGCACAGTCCGTAACATTAAAGCAAAGCATAGAGATCATTCGAAATTTGATTAATGTTTTCTTTTTTGTCATCCCTAAAAAATAGAGAGATTATTTTTAGTGTGTACACTTCCATGAAGGTTGATATATCTTCATGGAAGCCTTTTTTATAGATTATAAGAATATCGTCTTATTATGAGAGCTGGACAGAATGAACCCAGCCATTTTTATCTTCTATATTCCCTTTTTGAAGACCAACTAATTGTGTTTGAAGTTTCTTTGTGACTTCTCCAATTGTTTCATTTCCGATAATAAATTCTCCCCCTTTATATCTAAAACGGCCAATTGATGTGACAACGGCAGCTGTACCACAAGCAAAAACTTCTTTAAGGTGCCCACTCTTTGCATCCTCTTGAAGCGATGCAAAAGAATAAGGACGCTCTTCTATCGTTAATCCCATTTGTTGAGCTAACTGTAAAATTGAATGACGTGTTATCCCCGGAAGGATCGTTCCATTAAGAGGGGGAGTTACGAGTGTATTATTGTCCATAATAAAGCAGACATTCATACCGCCAAGTTCTTCAATCCATGTATGTTCAACCATATCAAGGAAGAGCACTTGGCTACAATTATTTTCAATTGCACTTTTTTGTGCAAGTAAGCTGGCAGCATAGTTTCCACCACATTTTGCAGCACCCGTCCCTCCTGGACCAGCACGACTATATTCTGTTTCAATCCAGACGCTAACAGATTTTTCTTCTCCTTTGAAATAGGATTCAACTGGAGAGGCTATGATACAAAAAAGATATTCTTTAGAAGGGCGAACGCCCAAAAAGCTTTCATTACCAAACATAAATGGACGAATGTAGAGGCTTGCGCTAGGATGATCAGAAACCCACTTTTGATCAATTTTTACGAGTTGGTGAACGGCATCCAAAAAAATATCTTTTGGTAATTCTGGCATGGCTAACCGTTGTGCTGACTCTATAAATCTTTGTGCATTGGCATCAGGACGAAAGAGCAAGATGCGTCCATCTTTTGCACGATATGCTTTTAAACCCTCAAAAATTTCCTGTCCATAATGCAAAACGGTACTTGCAGGGTTAATTTCTAAAGCTTTGTATTGAGAAATAACGGCGTTATGCCAGCCTTTGTTTTCTGTCCATTGAATAGTGCACATATGGTCTGTAAAGAATTGACCAAAACCTGGATTTTTTAGAATTTCTTCACGTTTTTCTTCTGAGAAAGGTGACAGGTGCTGTTCTATTGTAAAGGGAAGTGACGATATGGGAGATTTCATAAGAAAAACCTTTTGAGACTGTTTTATTTTTTATTAATAAAAATAATGAGATATTTTGATCATAACTCTATTATTAGCAAATCCTTTGTGTCAATGTTTTATTGTAGAGTTCAAAGGTTATGGTAGATATTTTTAAATTCTACTCTCGGCTCTCTTTCCTCACTTCATAAAGATATTTGGAACTTTTATCTCTCTTTATCGTTTTCTCAAAATAAGTATCTGAATGATTTCATATATGCATATTTTCTAAAAATTTGAAGGTTAAGGGGATTGAGAAAAGGAATCCACTATGATTGATAAAAATTATCACACATATGAAGAACGTATGGCTGAAGAAAGAAAAGATCATGAGCAGCGTATTTCAATTGCTAAGGGTATTTTTGCTATTCTTCTTGCTCTAGTTATTATTTGGTTTGTTTTTGGTTTTTTAGGATCTTTTTTTGCAAGATCTCCTGAACATAGTTCACGTTATAATACTCCACAAACAAGCCAGACTATAACAACACCTCAAAAAGATTTAAATTCACCCCCTCCTGTACCTTATACTTATAAGAGTACACAGTGATTTTTTCGTAAACATAATCTTTTAAATTAGGCGAAAATTGATGCAGATTAAAGAATAAAATCGGCGTAAATATATAAGCCAAAAAGATGGAGATAATTTTAATTTCTGAAGTTTCCGATAAATCATTGAAATAAATCATGTAACGGTTGTTAAAACCGTTACATGATTGGTTTAGCGTGTTGTGAAGCAACTTCCACCAGAATTTTTGATGGTCTCACAAAGGATTATAGCTTCATCACGGTTTTGCGTTTGAATACGAACACGGTAATAGGTTCCTTTTCCTGGTATGAAAGCCGACTGAATATTTAAAGGACGGGACCCGATAATGAATCCAAATTTGGATTTCATATTTTTCAAAGAATCTCTCGCTAACTCATGCGTTGGTTGAGAGGAAAGTTGCACGTAATAATTCTCTGAATTTTGTGGTGTAACTCTATTTTCTGATGTGGGGTGAGTGGCGGCGTGCGTTTCGACTTCTGTATTTCTCTCTGCATGGGAAGGAATTGGGATAAATTTTTCTTCAATATTCGCATTAGAAGTATTTTCAGCGATTATTTTATCAATATTATTTTTAAGATCATAATCACTTTCTTGGTCATTTTTATCGGAATTATGCGACAAAACAACGGATGACTCTTGAAGCTCGTCAGGAATTTGATCAATGGATTGAGTAGATTGAGCAGCAGTTTTGCTCTCTGTTTGATGTACAGGAGCCAGTGTAATTGTACCATCTTGATTGACAATAACAGTTTGTACTTCTCGCGTTGGAATAGTATGATTGATAGCTTCAGTGACTGCATCTTCAACATCAGATTCAGTTGAAGAAGATGATGAAACATTTGAAGATTCTTCAGGATTTAATCCCTCTAAGCTATCAGGTTGCTCAGAGCTATCGATAAGAAATTGTTGTGTATTTTCTTGTTTGTCATTTTGCCCAGTTGTTTGTTTATAGACATCTAAATTATGGGCAACATCACTTTTCGTTTCAGTTGTTTCTGGTTTGAATTTAAAAGGTGTATTATCAGCATGGATAATGACCCTTTCTTCATTTTTCTGTGATGACATGAAAAAATGATAATAACCAGTAAACCCAATAGCTACTAAAATAAGAAGAAAAATACCTTTGATGAAAACTTTACCCAAAATAGAATTTTTAAGAGGAGGAGGTGCTGAGGGAGGCGTAGGAGTTCCATCTGAATTTGTGTATAGTGAATTCTCACTCAAAGAGGGAGAATTATATTCAATATTGGTATCAGAAAAATAGTCGGCATTTTGTTCTTTAGAATTTATATAAACCCCTTCTTTTGAATTTTGCATAGTTTGATGAAAAATTTCATTGAAAGTTTCATTTTTCTGTTGTTTTTGAGAAAAATTATCTGTTGGAACATGTCCTACATTGAGTACATCTGCAAACTCTTCTTCCAAACCACCTGTTGGTACATCATATTCTGGGGCTTCATACGGAACTTCTGGAACCATAATAGGGCCCGTTTTTTCTACGATTTCTTCCGAAAATTTATAAGTATCAACATTGGGTGGGGGAGTATCTCTGTGTGTATAGTTATGGGCAAAAAAGCTCTCTGTTTGTTTTGTATTAAGAGGTTTTGATGAGGAAAGAAACTCATCTAAATTATTTTGGTTATATGAAACTTCTCTGTTTGGAGGAGAGACATTTTCAGGCTGATTGATGTATTGGGTTTGAGCCTCATTATATGTTGGAACCTTTTCACTGTAAGCTTCTTGTTGTGAAGGATTTTTTTCAAAAAAATGGGGATAATTGGCTATATGATCTTCTTGTGAAGATTTCTCTAAATAAGATTGTCTGTCAATGTGTGTAGAATTCAAAGGGGAGGAGAAGCCACTTGTTGTCTGATTTTTTGCTGTGTTTTGTCTTTCTGATACAAGGTTAGAAGATGAAAAGGATTCATTTCTTTCCGGAGAAGAGGAACTATCCGTATAATTTTTTGGGGAAAAATTTTCTTGATCTACCGAAATGTTATAGGGATGGTTTCTGGAAGAATCATAGAAATTTTGATTATCATCATAAGTTTTTTGTACATTCGAAGTCTCAGGCTGTTGTGAGCTCGTTTGTGAAAAATGATTGTTTTTTTCAACAGCTTCTGTCTCATCTCTCTTATTTTCGCGTCTTTCAGATTCATTAAGAAAGAAGTTTTCTGATTCTGATTGTGAGATAAAATTTCTTTTTTCAAAAAAAGGATGAGAGCTTGTTGCAGTTTTTTTCTGTTGAGACAATTGATTCTTTTGGATTGGTAATGGAGAAAGCGCGTCTAAAATTTGTTCTTCATCATGACTGGCCGGTGAAGAATATTTTTCTTCAGATAAATTATTTTGTTTTGAATGGTTGAAAGAACCAGTTTGTGCAATATCTGAGGCTGTTGCATTGCTGGTTGCGTGCAAGTTCCATTGCTTTTTTTGATCATCAAACGGTAAGTCATGTGTTAAATTATTTTCAAGTTCTTCTTCTAGAAAGGACAAATCAAAATCATCATCAGAGGGTAATGTTTTGGAATGAGATGTCGATCGGTCTGTCTGTAAAGAAGAGTGCTCATTTTGGTTTCCGCTTTGTTTGGGCGGATTAAAAATGCGCGTGAGTCTTTCTAAAGGATCATGGTGTTCATGATCTTGGTTTGTTTCGTGCGGATTTTTGCGATCGTTATCGCTCATAGCTTTTCTCACATAATGATTTGCACTAATGTGCAATCAATGGTTAATTTTGATTTGTTACATTAAAATTATAAATTTTCCCCCTCTCATGCAAGAATACATGAAAAAGTTTACCAATAAAGTATCTATTGTATGTATTTATAGAACTTTTTCAACGCATTTCTATTGGGGCTTCGACTCCTATGATGCTAAGTCCTGATGATAAAATATTGATAACAGCTTGTATCAAGCCCAATCTTGCAAAGGATAATTCTTTATCATTAGGCTGAATAAAGCGTAAATGGAGACTTTCACTCCCTTTATTCCAATGGCTGTGAAAGCAGGAAGCAAGATCATAAAGATAAAACGCTAATCGATGGGGTTCTTTATGAACGACGGCTTGCTCAATGATACGTGGATATTCAGAAAGTTTGCGTATTAATAATATTTCATTGTCATCTGTTAGTCGATGAAGATGGGGGATCAATACATCCTCTGAAAAGTTTTCAGTATGAAGCACTTCTTGTGCTTGACGAAAGACTGAGTGACAACGTGCACTTGCATATTGTACGTAAAAGATAGGGTTATCTTTTGATTGTTCTGTTACTTTTGCAAAATCAAAATCAAGAGGAGCTTCGCATTTTCGGTATAGCATCATAAAACGCACTGGATCACGCCCAACTTCCTCGACAACATCTCTTAGCGTGACAAATGATCCAGCTCTTTTTGACATGCGTACAGGTTGACCATTGCGAAAGAGTTTTACCAATTGACATAAGAAAACACTTAGTTTGGCTTTATCCCCAGAAATTGCTTTTGCCATGGCTTCTAGTCGCTTTACATAGCCAGCATGGTCTGCGCCTAGAATATAAATCATTTCATCAAAACGACGATTAAATTTATCCCGAAAATAAGCAACATCAGCAGCAAAATAAGTGTAAGAACCATCGGATTTAACTAAAACACGGTCTTGGTCATCACCAACATTCGTTGAACGAAACAAAGTTTGTTCACTTGGTTCCCAATCTTCTACATTTTGTCCTTTAGGAGGGGGGAGTTTTCCTTTGTAAATATAACCATTTAAAGTGAGATCGTTAATGGTGTTACGAATAGCACGGGCATTATCTGCGTAAAGCATTCGCTCAGAAAAAAAGATATCATGATAAATATTAAGAGCTGCCAAATCTTCACGAATCATGGACATCATTTCTTGAATTGCTCGTTCTTTCACGATAGATAAGGCTTCATCTTTATCCATGGTGAGGAGTTGATCACCAAACTCTTGAGCCAATGATTGTCCCAATGGTATCAAGTACTCTCCAGGATAGAGCCCCTCTGGAATTTCATTAATTTTTTGTCCAAGAGCTTCATGATAGCGCAACAGTACAGAGTGAGCGAGGACTTCGATTTGTTGACCAGCATCATTGATATAATATTCTTTCGTGATGTTATAGCCCGTAAATTGCAGCAAATTAGAGAGAACATCTCCAACAACGGCTCCGCGACAGTGTCCTACATGCATAGGGCCTGTCGGATTTGCTGAGACATATTCAACATTGACGCGTTTTCCTTGTCCTATAGGGATGCAACCATAAGAAAGGCCTAATTCAAGCATAGACTTTATAGCATCTTGCCAAAATAATTTTGTAAGCTTGATATTGATAAAACCAGGACCGGCAACATTAATATTCTCAATAGAGGAATCATTTTTAAGCAGTTCTATGATTTTATCGGCAAGTATACGGGGCTCCATCCCAATAGATTTTGCAAGAACCATAGCAGCATTGGTTGATAAATGACCATGGGAGGAATCACGTGGGGGATCAACGGTGATTTTTGATAAATCTAAATCTTCTCCACTTTTTCCTTTTATATCAGATAATTCAATTGATT
This sequence comes from Bartonella saheliensis, assembly GCF_902162175.1. Taxonomy (NCBI): domain Bacteria; kingdom Pseudomonadati; phylum Pseudomonadota; class Alphaproteobacteria; order Hyphomicrobiales; family Bartonellaceae; genus Bartonella; species Bartonella saheliensis. Next base: position 23,512 of record NZ_LR607209.1, on the reverse strand, counting down.
TTTTAATTTTTTTTTCGAAGTTTTTAAAGATATTCATATTAAGCTTCCATGATAATGCCAAAAGCCATTAAACGAAATGATCTGTATGGTCAAATAAACGGTGATATTCACGTAAAGCATAGTGATCAGTCATCCCTGAAAGAAAGTCAGCAATCAGACGTGCTAATTCTTGATTTTTTAGGTGCACAGTTTTTTGGCACCAACTTTCAGGCATTGTATCTGGATTTTCATAATAACAATTGAATAATTTTTGTACAATGGATTTTGCTGCATTGCGACGACTAAGAACTTGTTCGTGGTAATAAAGATTTTTAAAAAGAAAATTTTTTAGTTCTTTTTCGTAAACAGTCATTGACGGTGAAAAGGTAACAATCGTTTGTTTTGCTTGGTAAATATCGTTTATGCTGGTTGGTTTGATGCGTGCCAAATTTTCATGTGATTGTTTGATAACGTCTTCGACCATGGTTGTGATTTGTCTTCGTACAAGTGTGTAACCGCGTCGTGCTTGGTCGAGGCGGGGATGCTCATCTGTAATATCTTTTAAGATGGCCGCTGTTAGTGATATGTTTTCAAATTGATCGAGTGTTAAAAATTGCGATCGTAAACCATCATCAATATCATGGGCATTGTATGCGATATCATCTGCAATCGCAGCACATTGCGCTTCTAGTCCTGCAAAACAATCGAGTGCAAGATCTTGCTTTGCATTGTATTGTAAAATGTCGGTGGGAACCTCTTTATTCTTCGCGTGAGGACCTAAAAGGGGCCCGTTATGTTTTACAAGTCCTTCGAGGGTTTCCCATGTAAGGTTGAGGCCATCAAAATTCGCATAGCGCTGTTCTAGTTTTGTAACAATGCGTAAGGCTTGTGCATTATGATCGAATCCGCCATAATGAGCCATGGCTTCATTGAGAGCTTCTTCTCCTGCATGGCCAAAGGGTGTGTGCCCAAAATCATGCGCAAGAGCAATAGCTTCGGCGAGATCTTCATCAAGATACAGTGCCCTGGCGAGTGTTCGTGCAATTTGGGAAACTTCTATGGAATGGGTAAGGCGGGTACGATAATGATCGCTTTCATCCGCAATAAATACTTGCGTTTTATGTTTAAGACGTCGAAATGCATTAGAATGGATAATACGATCTCTATCTCGTTGAAAGGGTGAGCGTGTAGAGCTCATCGTTTCATGGAATAATCGGCCGCGGCTCGTTTGTGGGTGAGCACTGTAGAGCGCTCGAGATTGGTAATTGAAGTTGATCGTGCCTATATCCATTGCAAGCTGTCCATTATCATCTTAAAATTGAGAGTGGTTTATGATGAATAAATTTCTCTTTATAGTGTGGAATACTCTTTCTTGATGGTTTAATGCAAGGATATATAAAATGAATGTAAAAATTTCAGATGCTGCTGCCCAGCAAATTATACAGATACTTTTGCGTGAACCTGATAAAATAGCCTTACGCATTTCTGTTGAAGGTGGTGGATGTTCGGGTTTTTCTTATAAATATGACTTGGTTTCTGAAATGTGTAAAGATGACCTCGTTTTCAAAAAAGATGGGGCAATTGTGCTTATTGATTCACTATCGATTCCTTTCATGGAAGGAGCTGAGATTGATTTTGTTGATGATCTTATGGGGCAGTCTTTTCAGATTCATAATCCCAATGCTGTTTCATCATGTGGTTGTGGTGTAAGTTTTTCAATTTGAGAGTGGGACTTTGTGATATTGTTTCTTGAAAAAAATATCATGTTGGTCAACAATGTAAAAATGGCTAGTCTTGTAAAAATAGTGCACCGATGTGTGCGGTTATGCGTGGTGCTTACTTTATTGATCTGGAGCCACTATGCTTTTTGTGAAGAAGGAATAGATCAGCAGCAGGGACCATCACGGAGTTTTATTCTAAAGTCCAAAGAGCAGGAAAAAGAGAGTTTAGCATCTCAAGCACAACTTGTTTTGAATGCTCGATTAACAAATAGCCGTCAAGATATTGAGAAAGGGCTTGTGTGGCGCCTTTATGCCCCTATTCTAGGGATTGATAATAAATTACCATTAGTGGCAACCCATAAGGGGGGAAGTGCACGTTTTGATCTTGAGCCAGGAAGCTATATTATTCATGTTTCATTTGGTCATATGAGTGCTGTGCGCTATATTCGTCTAGAAAATGGGCAGAGTCTTGTAAAAAATTTTTATCTTGAGGCAGGTGGTCTTATTTTAAATGCGACACTGCTCAATGGTGAAATCAATGAAAAGGAATTACGTTTCACGATCTATGAAGATGAAAAAGAAAATGATGATACGGGGATCATTTTATCAAATGTTAAACCTCAATCTATTGTGCGTTTAAAAGCTGGCCGCTACCATGTTGCTTCCCATTATGGTTCCATTAATGCGACGGTGCGTTCGGATATTCAAGTAGAGGCTGGTAAAATAACGGAAGTTACTCTTGAGCATCAGGCCGCTCAAATTGTGTTAAAGCTGGTACGACAAGAAGGAGGCGAAGCGCTTGCAGATACAAGTTGGTCTCTTGCCAATGATTCTGGTGATATTGTTTATGAAACAGTTGGGGCTTATGTTTCACTCGTATTAGCGGAGGGAGAGTATATTGCCATTGCTAAAAATAAAGATAAAATTTATCAAAAGGTTTTTTCTGTCGTTTCTGGTCATGATGAAGATATAAGCGTGGTGGCGAATGAACAAAATATGCAACAAATTAATGAAGATATGGATTGATCATTGTTCATAAAACTAAACCGTGATGAAAGATGGGGTGTGCGTTTTGATTGAAATTTCAACAGTTGGTGTATTTTTTGCGGGGGCTCTCTCTTTTTTGTCTCCATGTGTTTTACCATTAGTGCCTCCTTATTTATGCTATATGGCAGGGATTGGTATTGATGATTTTCGGTCAGAAAAACATGATGAGAAAGTCTTTATACGGTGGGCTTTGTTGTCTTCTGTTATTGCTTTTGTTCTTGGGTTTACCACCGTTTTTGTTGCTTTAGGTGCTAGTGCAAGTACAATTGGTAAATTCATCGGTTATTATCGTGATTGGTTTGCACTTGCTGCTGGAATAATCATTATTATTTTTGGTTTAAATTTTTTAGGGCTTTTCAAGATTTCGTTTTTATTTCGTGAAGCCCGTTTTCAGACTCATAAAATACCGGCTGGTCCTTTAGGAGCTTATGTTATTGGGTTAGCTTTTGCCTTTGGTTGGACACCGTGTATTGGTCCTATTTTAGGGCCTATTATAACGCTTGCTGGCACGAAAGAAACGGTGGGTGAGGGTGCTATTCTATTAGCCATTTATGCATTAGGTCTTGCTGTTCCTTTTGTATTGGCAGCTTTATTTTCCAGTCGTTTTATGCGATTTTTAGCAGCTTTTCGTATTCATTTAGGGAAAGTTGAAAAAGTTATTGGTATTTTTCTTATTCTTACAGGAATTTTATTTTTAACAGGCTCTATGCAGGATCTTTCATTTTGGCTTTTAGAACATTATCCTTCATTGAGTTATGTTGAAGATATTCGTTGGCACGATATTATGAACTTTTTTGGATTTTCTCGTTAGTTTTATGTGTTTTTATGGTTAGAAGTTGTCTTTCTATTGTTCTTGCAGCCGGTGAAGGGACGCGTATGAAATCGTCTCTTCCTAAAGTTCTTCATAAAATTGCTGGATTGCCTCTTATATGCCATGTTCTAAAACAAATAGAATTGGCAGGATCTTCACAATTGGCTGTCGTTGTAGGATTTGGTGCTCAAGAGGTTGTACATGTTGTTCAGTCATGTGTAAAAGATGTGATGATTTTTGAGCAAAAACAGCGTTTAGGAACGGCGCATGCTGTTTTATCGGCTCGTTTAGCTTTGCAAAGGCGAGTGGATGATGTTCTCATCGTTTTTGGGGATACGCCTCTCATTCAACAAGATTCATTGCGTCAAATGCGTGCACAGCTTGCTGATGGGGCAGATGTTGTTTTTGCAGGTTTTCATACTCAAGATCCAACAGGTTATGGGCGCCTTCTCGAGAAAAATGGTCAATTGATTGCAATTGTTGAAGAAAAAGATGCGAGCAATGAAGAAAAAAAGATTTCTTTTTGTAATGGGGGAATACTCGCTATGCGTGGAAAACACGCCCTTTCTCTTTTAGAGAAAGTTGATAATAACAATATGAAAAAGGAATATTACTTAACCGATATTGCTTCTCTTGCTTCGCGTGAAGGATTAGATGTACGTGTTGTTGAAGTTCCTTTTGAAAATATTGTAGGAATTAACAACGGTCTTGAGCTTTCTGAGGCTGATTCTTTGTGGCAAAAACGTAAAGCGCGCGATTTAATGTTATCGGGTGTTACACTCTTAAAACCAGAAACAGTCTATTTTTCTCATGATACAGAAATTGAACCAGGGGTGGTGATAGAACCAAATGTTTATTTTGGATTAGGCGTGAAAGTACAATCTGGTGCTGTTATTCATGCATTTAGTTATCTCGAAGGTGCTGTGGTGGGTCAAGATGCGCAGATTGGTCCCTATGCACGTTTGCGTCCTGGAACAGAGTTGGCTAAATCCGTAAAGATTGGAAATTTTTGTGAAATCAAACAAGCCAAGGTAGGAGAATCTTCTAAAATTAATCATTTAAGTTATATTGGTGATGCCGAAATTGGTGAACATACTAATATTGGAGCTGGTACGATTACATGCAATTATGACGGATTTAACAAATATAAAACTACGATTGGTGATCATGCTTTTGTTGGGTCTAATACGGCGCTTGTTTCTCCATTGGTAATAGGGGATGGCTCTTATGTTGCTTCAGGAAGTGTTATTACTGAAAATATTCCTATGAATAGTATGGCTTTTGGGCGTGCACGACAGGTTATAAAAGAAGGCTATGCAACAAAATTTCGGGCACGCTTGTTAGAAAAAAAACAAAAAAAATGATCATTTTCAATCTATTCCTTTGTTTTGTACTGATCTAACGATGGAGAGGAGGTTTATTCTTAAAGATTGCCGTACTCCATATTTAAATTATTTTATTATTTATCGTTTTAAATAAAGGCTGTTAGATTGTTTTATGAGATTTAAATCTTAAGATATGTGGGTTGGAGCTTTTGAATGTGTGGAATTATTGGAATTCTTGGAAAGAGGTGTGTTGCGCCGTCTTTGCTTGAAGGGTTAAAACGTCTTGAATATAGAGGGTATGATTCATCTGGGGTTGCAACAGTTTATAATGGGCATCTTTATCGTGTACGTGCTGAGGGGAAGCTTGTTCATTTAGAAGAAAAATTGAAAAAAACACCTCTGAAGGGAAATTTAGGGATTGGCCATACCCGTTGGGCGACACATGGCGTTGCTGTTGAACGTAATGCGCATCCCCATGTAACTGAAAAGCTTGCGGTTGTTCATAATGGTATTATTGAAAATTTCGTAGAATTGCAAAAGGAACTCACCGAGGAGGGTTATATCTTTGAAACAGAGACGGATACGGAAGTTATTGCACATTTAATAACGCGTGCATTAAAAAGTGGTCTTTCTCCACAAGAAGCTATGCGTACCAGTTGGAAAAGACTGCAGGGGGCTTTTGCACTTGCTCTTATTTTCAAAGGTGAAGATAATCTTATGATTGCGGCTCGCTCTGGTCCACCGTTGGCAATTGGTTACGGAAAAGATGAATTTTTTGTGGGATCCGATGCTATTGCTTTGGCTCCATTCGTTGATCATATTAGTTATTTGGAAGATGGGGATTGGGCTGTTCTCACACGGGAAGGCGTCACAATTTATGATGGAGACAATCAGCCGGTAAAACGTTCTGTGACAACCTTACTTGAAGAAGCATTATTGATTTCTAAAGGAAATCATCGTCACTTTATGCACAAGGAAATGTTTGAACAACCTGAAGTGATTTCTCATAATTTGGCGCATTATCTTGATCTTGGAAATTATACCGTTCGATCTTTTGAGAACTTGATTGATTGGACAAATATTAATCGGATTATTTTTGCAGGCTGTGGAACGGCTTATTATTCAACCTTAGTTGCGCGCTATTGGTTTGAGAAATATGCTGCTTTGAGTGTTGATAATGATGTTGCTTCAGAATTTCGTTATCGTGAACCCCCTATAACCTCTGATGTATTATCTCTGTTTGTTTCTCAATCGGGTGAAACAGCTGATACATTGGCTTCTTTGCGTTATTGTCGTGAGCGGGGTATAAAAACAGCAACAATTGTGAATGTTGAGCAATCAACAATGGCAAGAGAGGCTGATTTTATTTTTCCAACGCTTGCCGGACCGGAAATAGGTGTTGCTTCAACAAAAGCTTTTACCTGTCAATTGGCAACACTTGCTTCCATAGCACTTAGTGCGGCTAAAGAACGTGGCTATCTCACAGTTCAAATGGAACAGCAATTGGTTCAACAGTTGGCAGAAGTTCCTCGTATTTTAAATGAGGTCTTAAAATTAGAAGGCAAAATTGAATCTCTTTGTCGTGATTTGGTGAATGCAAAAAGTGTTCTTTATCTAGGACGTGGAACTTCTTATCCGATTGCTTTGGAGGGAGCCCTAAAACTGAAAGAGCTTTCTTATATTCATGCTGAAGGTTATGCAGCGGGGGAGTTGAAGCATGGACCAATTGCACTGGTGGATGAGACAATTCCCGTTATTGTTGTGGCTCCTTATGATCGGTGGTTTGAAAAAACTTTGTCTAATATGCAAGAAGTAGGAGCGCGCAATGGTCGTATTATTTTAATAACCGATAAAAAAGGAGCAAAAGCAGCTTGTCTGAAGACTTTATCAACGATTACTTTGCCCGTTGTTCCAGAATTTATTGCTCCTATTATTTATGCGCTTCCCATTCAATTAATCGCTTATCATACGGCTGTTTTATTAGGAACAGATGTTGATCAACCGCGTAATTTAGCAAAATCAGTCACAGTTGAATAAAAATAGATTGTATATTTCTAAGTTTTGGGAGAGTAATTAAATCTAACAAGTTGATTTATAATGATAACTTTTCTTTCTCATTTTTTGTTGAATGAGAATATCAAAAATAGGATTTTTCATTCCAAATCCTTAATGACAGAATAAAAAATATTTTCTTAAGCAATCAAAAAATGGATCAGATCTATGAAAATAAGGGTCAAGAGAACATATTATGCTTCTTCTCCTTTAATGCAAGAGTAATCTAAATTGGGAGAGAGGATGCTGCTGTTGGTTTGTTATTCTTTCATGAAGCATAAATGGTGTAGGGGAGTGTGTTAGATCATTTATGAGTGATCCCAAGAAAGAAAAATATATTTGTATGGAAAGTATTTTTATTTTTATCAAAAGTTCTTTTCTGTCATTATCCTGCTCGTAAGAGACGTGTAGCATTGTCGTGTCCGAAAAGATAAAGGAGCAACCGTAAAGCCTGTCCTTGCTCAGAAGAAAGATGAGGATCGCGTTGTAAAAATAGGCGTGCGTCCTTTCTTGCTATTGACAAAAGATCACTGTGAACAGCAAGATTTGCTATATGAAATTCAGGGACGCCGGATTGCTTTGTTCCCAAAAGTTCTCCTTCGCCTCGCAAGCGCCAATCTTCTTCGGCGATTTCAAAACCATCTTCTGTATTACGAATAATATTCAAGCGTTTTGCTGCTGTTTGGGTGAGTGGATCTTTATAGAGCAAAATACAGGAAGATTTTTTATCGCCTCGTCCTACACGTCCACGCAATTGATGCAATTGTGAAAGACCAAAATGTTCTGCATGTTCGATGATAATAATCGAAGCGTCTGGAATATCTACACCTACTTCAATGACGGTTGTTGCAACTAAAATACGTGTATTTCCGCATTTAAAAGATGCCATAGCTGCTTCTTTTTCCGCTGTAGACATTTTGCCATGGATCATTCCAACACGTGCTCCAAAGCGTTTATGAAGAAACGCAAAACGATTTTCAATTGAAGTGAGATCAAGAGCTGTCGATTCCTCCACTAAAGGACAAATCCAATAGAGTTTTTCTTCTTTTTCGAGTGCAATTGCGATTCGTTCTATAAGTTCATGCATACGTTTCAAAGAAAGCATTGCTGTTGTAATGGGATGCCGTCCCATTGGTTTTTCCGTAATTTTGGATACATCCATGTCACCAAAAGCTGTTAAGACAAGTGTGCGGGGAATGGGTGTGGCGGTCATGACCAGCATATCCGGTTTATTGCCTTTTTCTGTAAGGGCAATACGTTGATGCACACCAAAGCGGTGTTGTTCATCGATAATGGTTAAGGCGAGATTATTATAAGTAACGCTGTCTTGTATAAGAGCATGGGTTCCAATGACAATAGAAACTTGACCTGACAAAATATCATTCAAAATATTTGTCCGCAATTTTCCTTTTTCTCGTCCTGTTAAAAGCGTTGTTTGTAAGCCTATCTTTTCGGCAAAAGGAGTGATGGTGGCAAAATGTTGCCGAGCAAGCACTTCTGTGGGGGCCATTAAAGCTGATTGTCCTGAATTTTCAGCAATTTGTGCCATTGCCATCAGTGCTACGACTGTTTTTCCTGCGCCTACATCACCTTGGAGCAGTCTTAGCATCGGTTCTGGTGAAGCAAGATCATTGGCGATATCCTCTACCGCTTTTATCTGTCCCTTTGTGAGCTGAAAGGGGAGAATATTAAGCAATTTTTTCGTATAAATTCCTGTTGATGGTCGAGGAGTCCCAACAAGAGATTTGGTTTTCAAACGCACAAGACCTAGCGCCAATTGACAAGCGAGCAGTTCATCATAGGCAAGACGTTTACGTGCTGTACTTTCTAGAGCTAGATCATCGGGATTAATAGGGGCATGGATACGGCGTAAAGCAACAGAAAAGGAAGAAAAATTTTGCTGTTTTTTAATATTTTCATCTATCCATTCTGGGAGAAGAGGAATAAAATCGAGAGCGTTTTGTATAGCACGTCTTAACGTCTTTGAGGCGAGTCCAGCGGTAGAGGGATAAACAGGTTCGATGAGAGGAAGCTGATTTGATTGTTCGCTCGGGATGATATGGTCGGGATGTGCCATTGAAAGTTGTCCATTAAACCATTCAACTTTTCCTGATACAATGACTTTTTTTCCCTCAGGAAGTTGTTTTTTTAGCCAAAGAGGCTGAGCATGAAAAAAGACTAAATTTATTTTTCCTGTTTGATCATGGGCAATAACACGATAGGGAATTCGATTATGACCACGGGGTGGAGGCTGGTGTTGATCAATGACAATTTCCAGCGTGACAGTCTCTCCTTCTTTTGCATAAGCAATGCTGGGACGCATTCTACGGTCTATAACAGAATGGGGCATTAATTGAAGAAGATCAATAAGGGTTGCTTCACGTTGTGTAGGATTAATATTTAAAAGTTTTGTCAGTAAGCCATAGACTTTAGGTGTAATACCAGAAAGGGTTCGAATAGAATTAAAAAGAGGGGTAAGAAGACTTGGAGGCATGAGGAAATTTAACCTGCTCTTTTTGTTTTTTCTAGACCTTTAGAAGAGCTTTTTGGGGATAAATTCATAAAGAAGAAATTGTTTTATTAACTTATTGAGTGTTAGGAAGAAAATGAATATTTAATGAGAAATACAATAAGAGAATACTAAAATTAAAGGGCTTATACGAACTATATTTTTCTTCTTTTTATTTTAGGCGTTTATTTGCTGTGAATAGAGGCCTTTTCTTGATAGAACTCTCTTATAAATATCAGTAAAATTGGGATATTTTCCTATGTGGAATGATAAATTTATAGCCTTAAAGTTATGTTAGCGTAAAATTTTTGCTCTAAGGGGTGCTGTTTCGCATTTAGTTTGTAATAGGAAATTGTGAGAGTGATCAAAGATAAAAATAAACTGCAAGAGGACAAAAATTCTTTTCCTCGCTTTATTCATTTGAGAGTGCATTCAGCTTATTCCTTGCTTGAAGGGGCTTTAAAAATCCCGCAAATTATTCAACAGGCAATTTCAGATTATGCACCAGCGGTTGCTATTAGCGATACCAATAATTTATTTGGAGCTTTGGAATTTTCGCAGTATTGTCTTTCTCATGGGGTTCAACCTATTATTGGTTGTCAGCTTACTGTCGATTTTTGTGATGAAAATGATCATTCACATTTGCTTAAAGGACGGAATGCTTCTGATTTTTGTTCTATCGTTCTGTTGGCTGCTAATGAGACCGGTTATGCTCATTTGGTTCGTCTTGTAAGCCGTGCTTATCTTGATAAATGTGATACTGATCCTCCTCATATTAAAGCTGATTGGCTGGAGGCACACAGTGAAGGTATAATCGCTTTAACGGGCGGTAAGGGAGGACCTATTAATCTTTCCTTGGTAGAAGAAAAAAAAGAACGCGCTGTTGAGCGCTTAATTTATTTGAAAAAAACTTTTACTGATCGTCTTTATGTGGAATTACAACGGCATGGCTCTTATGACCGAGGGATAGAAGCAGATCTTATTGAATTGGCTTATGCGCATGAAGTTCCTCTCGTTGCAACGAATGAAGCCTTTTTTCTAAAAAAAGAAGGGTATGAAGCGCATGATGCGTTAATGGCTGTTTCAGAAGGACAAATCGTCTCTAATCCAGATCGCAAGCGGGTGACTCCAGATCATTATTTGAAGTCACAAGATGAAATGGTTGCACTATTTTCTGATCTTCCAGAAGCTTTAGAAAATAGTGTTGAAATTGCATTGCGTTGTCATATTGCCACGCCTCTTCGAAAACCGATATTGCCTCGTTTTATAGGACAATCTGCTAATTCAGAAACTACTTTAGAAGCAGAAGATAGTGAGTTGTTAAATCAAGCTAAATCTGGTTTAAAGATGCGACTTAAAACAATTGGATTGGCTGAAGGGTATACGATTGCAGATTATGAACAGCGGCTTGATTATGAGATCTCAGTTATTACGCGTATGCAATTTTCTGGATATTTTCTTATCGTTTCAGATTTCATAAAATGGGCGAAGATTCATGATATTCCTGTTGGTCCAGGGCGGGGTTCTGGTGCTGGTTCACTTGTTGCTTATGCATTGACGATTACCGATGTTGACCCATTGCGTTTTTCTCTTCTCTTTGAGCGTTTTCTCAATCCAGACCGTGTTTCGATGCCAGATTTTGATATCGACTTTTGTCAAGAGCGGCGTGAAGAAGTTATTCAATATGTTCAAAAAAAATATGGACGTGATCAAGTTGCTCAAATTATTACCTTTGGTAAGTTACAAGCCCGTGCGGTTTTGCGTGATGTAGGGCGTGTTTTAGAAGTTCCTTATCGTCAGGTGGATTATCTTACAAAATTAATTCCCGCCACGCCAGGAAGTCAGGTAGAATTAGCGGATGCGATTAAGGATGAACCTAAATTTGAAGAAGAAAAGAAAAAAGATCCTGTTGTTGGACGCACATTAGATATAGCACTTCAGTTAGAAGGACTTTATCGTCACGCTTCCACTCATGCTGCTGGGATTGTTATTGGAGATCGTCCGCTTTGGGAGCTTGTCCCGATGTATCGTGATCCTCGTTCTGATATGCCTGTTACACAATTTAACATGAAATATGTTGAACAGGCTGGGCTAGTAAAGTTTGATTTTCTTGGATTAAAAACGCTTACTGTTTTGAAAATGGCTGTTGATTTTGTTGCTAGACAAGGGATCAAAATAGATTTGTCAAATATCCCTCTGAATGATGAAGCAACCTACGCTATGATGGCACGGGGTGAAACAGTTGGCGTATTTCAGGTGGAAAGTTCTGGTATGCGCAAGGCGCTGATTGGAATGAAACCAGACCGTATTGAAGATATTATTGCACTGGTTGCGCTTTATCGTCCTGGTCCAATGGAGAATATTCCAACCTATAATGCACGCAAACACGGGGAAGAGGAAATTGCTTCCATTCATCCTAAAATAGATCATCTGATTAAAGAAACACAAGGTGTTATAGTCTATCAAGAACAGGTGATGCAGATTGCTCAAGTGCTGGCTGGTTATTCGCTTGGTGAAGCTGATTTATTACGTCGTGCTATGGGGAAGAAAATTCATGCAGAAATGCAAAAACAGCGTACACGTTTTGTCAATGGAGCCGTTGCTGGTGGTGTTGATAAAGAGCAAGCAGATATTATCTTTGATCTTTTAGCAAAATTTGCCGATTATGGTTTTAATAAATCTCATGCTGCTGCTTATGCAATTGTTTCTTATCAAACAGCTTATATGAAAGCCAATTATCCCGTTGAGTTTTTAGCTGCTTCAATGACGCATGATATGACGAATACCGATAAGCTCAATGATTTTCGGCGTGAGGCGTTAAGGCTGGGTATTGAAGTTATTGCACCTTCTATACAAACATCTCATCGTGTTTTTGAGGTTGGTGAGAACTGTATTTATTATTCTCTTGCTGCTATTAAAGGGGTGGGAGAAACAGTTGTCGATCATATCGTCGCTTGCCGTGGGAATAAAATTTTTAAGGATCTGGAAGATTTTTGTGCACGTGTTGATCCTCATATTGTTAATAAGCGTGCGATGGAAAGTTTAGTTTGTGCTGGTGCTTTTGATTGTTTTAATATTGCGCGTGAAGTTTTATTAGCCAATCTTGGAACGCTTCATGCACGGGCACAACGTATTCTCGATGACAATTCTAGTGGGCAGTTTGATATATTTGGAATGGAAGGCGGATTAAAAGAACCATTAATTTTATCCCAAACGACTCCTTGGTTGCTGGCTGAAAAACTTTATCGAGAATTTCAAGCAATAGGCTTTTACTTTTCGGCTCATCCATTGGATGAGTATCAAGCTATTCTCGCCAAAAAACGTGTTCAGACTTGGAGTCATTTTGCCAATGCCGTTAAAGGAGGGGCAACGGCTGCACGGCTTGCTGGAACCGTTGTAGCAAAAAATGTACGCAAAACAAAATCTGGTAAAAAAATGGGAATTATTCATTTTTCTGATACAAGTGGACAATATGAGGCCGTTCTTTTTTCTGAAGCACTTTCGGATTATGAGGAAATACTAGAACCTGGAAAATCTTTTATTATTACGGTGAGTGCAGAAAATCGCTCTGAAGGAGTTAGTTTGCGAATTGAGACAATTCAGTCTTTGGAAAAGGAAGCATTACAGCACCATAAAATGATGCGTCTTTTTATAAAAACAGTTGAGATGCTTCCACAAATTGAACAGAATTTAAATCTTGAGGGAAATGGAGAGGTCGGACTTATTTTAATTCAAGAAAATGGCTTGCGAGAAGTCGAGATTGCACTTCCAAAGCGATATAAAGTCAATTCACATGTCGCAAATGCTATGAAATTAATTCAGGGTGTTGTCGATGTAGAATTAAGTTAAAACAAGAGTAAAGAGAGGGGCTATTCGAGGGGATTTTTGCTTTTGGAAAAGTTGGAAGTTGAGTTTTGAAAACCAGATAAGTGATTTCGAAAGAGCTTGCTTTTATTTGAGTAAGTTATGATGGACTTTCAGTGTCATAAAGTCAAAAAATTTCTTATCTTTGATAATATTCAAAGTACGAGAAAAATTTTATAAGTTTTGATCATTATTTCTTATGGAATTCATTGCATCATACCTATAAAGCCAATGGAGGCTTGACATAATGCTCTCAGGTGTGCGAATTTTCATTATGAGATTACGGGCTGTTGCTATGGGGCCGGTTGCATGATAAGCTAATCTGTTGAAATCTCCACGTTTTTTGACTGATACGATACGGGGGGTGCGTGTTGTTTCGTAAAGCGAAAGTGCTTTTGTTAATGAAAGATCTTTCAATGAAAGTGCTTCTGCTAATGTGGCAGCATCTTCGATTGCCATAGCGGCACCTTGCGCTGCAAAAGGTAAAGCTGCATGCGCACAATCGCCAACAAATACTTGTCGCTCTAAGCCTAGAAAACGATTTTGTTTCATGTAAAAAAGCGGCCAATATCTCCATTCATCAATATGATCAAAGATTCGTAATATTTTTGAATTCCAACCTTTAAAAAGAGATTTGAGTTTTTCTTTATCTCCTGTATGCGCCCAGCCTTCTTTTGAATTTTCCCCATGCGTAATAGCAACAAAGTTAAAGATTTTTTCTGACGACTGAAGGGGATAGACAACAAGATGATTATTTGGTCCCATCCACGCTGTGATTGTCTTCATATTTTGCAATGAAGAACGAAAGTCTTGGGGAAGATTATCACATACTGTCGTTGCACGCCAAGCAATAAAGCCACTAAAATTTGCTTTTTCATGAAAAGGAGCTTGTTGCCGTAATGTTGACCAAACGCCATCACATCCGATCAGGAGTGGCGTTGAATAAAGCTGTTTTGTTACTGTATCTGTTTTTATTGTCGTTATTTTAATATTGGTTGCAGAGTGGGTAAAAGATATGATTGTTTCACCTGCTTTGTATTTAATTAGAGGACTTTCAATCACTGCATTATACAAAATTTTTTGTAAAGCCGCACGATGAATGGTTATATAAGGGGCTTTCCAATATTTTTCTGTTAGATTGATAAGATGGGCATGTAGACGTGTTTTTAAAGATACCCCATCTTTTAACTCAAGAAAATCTGGGATTATTGCGACTTCAGTGAGTTTATTAAGAAGTTTCCAGTGAGCAAGAATAGATGTTGCATTTGGAGTGAGTTGAATACCAGCACCTATCGTTTCAAGTTGCTTACATTTTTCGATAATGGTGCTTGCAATTCCTTTATGAGCGAGCGCTAAAGCGGTACTTAAACCCGCAATTCCTCCTCCAACGATAATGGGTGATTGCTCCACAAATGATTTCATATTAAATAAGCAGAACTAAAAGAGTGGTAGAAAGCCCGATAACGCATTTATACTAACTCCTCTGGATGATATAAACATCCTGTTGGGTTTGTTTGATCGTATGAAAGTGAGGGAACATAACGATAAAGGGTTGAGCAATAAGGGCAGATTTTCTCATCAGCTGCTCCCATATCGATAAAAATATGGGGGTGATCGAATGGTTGTGTCGCCCCTACGCACATAAATTCTTTCACACCAATTTCGATTGTTTTATATCCAAGGTCATTTTGAAAATGGGGAATGTTATGATCAGCCATGGTGTATAAACTCCAAAATAAATTGTTTCATCAGCTATGATAAAGCTCTTCTATTTTACAAGCGTGAGTTTGTAATAATGCTTATAATAATGCAAGACACTTTTTAAAGCCAAGTGCTCTTCTTTTATGCTATATAGAATAATCGGTATGCGTTTAGCACTTTGCATATGGAGCTTGTTTCTAAGTATTTTAAAATATTAAATGGAAACATAATAATAAAAATGGGACATTGATGTATTATTATGATGATAACATATTATAGAATGTTATGTGAGGTATTTCATCAAGGATTTTAGATAGTATAAAAGAAGATTAATGAGCATATATGGAACAGAGGGTGGCAGATAAAATTTCTCTATCGGATATAACAATGAAAAATCCGGTGCGTTTTATTAATCGAGAGTTTTCATGGCTACAATTTAATAATCGTGTTTTGATGGAAGCGGCTAATTCGAAACATCCTTTATTAGAACGGTTACAATTTCTTTCGATTTCAGCAACAAATCTTGATGAATTTTTTATGGTTCGTGTTGCTGGTCTTGCAGCTCAAATTCGTGCTCATGTTACAGCACGCAGTGCAGATGGGTATACTCCACAGGAGCAACTTGATATTGTATTAGCCGAAATTTCAAAATTGCAGGTTCAGCAACTACGTGAATTGAATGTTTTACGTGGCGAATTAAAAAAGAATGATATTGAAATTATTTGTTCTGATGATCTTTCAGACATTGAAAAATCGTGGCTTGAAAAATATTTTCTTGATACAATTTTGCCTGTTCTCAAACCTTTGTCTGTTGATCCTACATATCCTTTTCCCTTTATTCCTAATTTAGGGCTTTCTCTTGCGTTTCAATTGTCTGAAGGAGCCGGTCACCCCGCACGTACAGTGTTATTGTCTATTCCAATGCTTTTGAGGCGTTTTATTCTTCTTCCTCAAGAGGGTAATCATTTTCGTTTTATTGCATTGGAAGATGTTATTTACCTTTTTATCAAATATCTCTTTCCTCATTATGAAGTTAATGGAATTGGTACATTTAGAGTGATTCGGGATAGTGATATTGAAGTAGAAGAGGAAGCTGAGGATCTTGTTCATTTTTTTGAAAAGGCGCTTAAAAGGCGGCGTCGTGGGCAGGTTATTCGTGTTGAATTTGATGCAAAAATGCCAGAAAATTTACGCCAATTTATAGCGAACTGTCTTGCTATTCCTGATAACTGTATTCATGTTCTTGATGGGCCTTTGGCACTTAATATGGTTTCAGAAATTGTTTCTATTTCCCGTGATGACCTCAAATTTATTCCTTATATTCCTCGTGTTCCCGAGTCTATTCGTAAACATAATGGGGATTGTTTTGCGGCTATTCGTGAAAATGATATTGTGATTCATCACCCTTATGAAACGTTTGATGCTGTTGTCCAATTTTTACGTCAAGCTGCCCACGATCCTGATGTTGTGGAAATCAAACAAACACTTTATCGGACATCAAATGATAGCCCAATTGTTAGTGCTTTGATTGAAGCGGCTAAACGGGGAAAGTCTGTGACGGCTTTGGTAGAACTTAAAGCACGTTTTGATGAGGAAGCAAATATTCGTTGGGCACGGGATCTTGAATGTGCTGGTGTTCAAGTTATTTTTGGTTTTATTACCTTAAAAACACACGCTAAGATGTCTCTGGTTGTGAGACGTGAAGGAAAAGGTCTTTGTTCTTATGTTCATCTTGGAACAGGAAATTATCATCCCGTTAACGCTAAAACTTATACGGATCTTTCTTTTTTTTCCACAGACGATGATATCGCACATGATGTTGTGTTATTGTTCAATTATATTGCGCAATATGAGCGTCCACATGAAACAATGAAGATTGCGTTTTCACCCTTAACATTGCGTGGTCGTATTCTTCAACATATTGAAGGAGAAATTGCTCATGCACAACAAGGAAAGTTTGCTGCTATTTGGATGAAAGTGAACGCATTGGTTGATCCTGAAATTATTGATGCTTTATATCGTGCTAGTCAAGCTGGGGTGCAGATTGATTTGGTTGTGCGGGGGATATGTTGTTTACGTCCTCGTATTCCAGGAATTTCGGATAATATTCGTGTAAAATCAATCGTAGGGCGTTTTCTTGAACATAGTCGTATTTTTTGTTTTGGGAACGGTCAAGATTTGCCTAACGAAAATGCACTTGTTTACTTAGGATCTGCTGATATGATGCCTCGGAATCTAGACTACCGTATTGAAATATTGGTTCCAATTTTTAATAAAATGGTGCGGCGGCAGATTCTTTTACAAATTATGGTTGCCAATCTCATTGATAATCAACAAAGCTTTGATATACTGAAAGATGGAACATCAAAACGTATCACACCGCAGAGAGGTGAAAGTCCGTTTAATGCGCAGGAGTATTTTATGGCCAATACAGGTTTTGCGGGGGAAAGTGAGTCTTTTGAATCTTCTATTTCGCGCTTGGTTGCGTTGCATCGCCAACAAGCTGAAGTGCATAAAGACTGAAATCCAATGACATATAGAGATGCTCAAGGCCGGTTAAAAGGGCGTAAGCCTGTTGCTGTTATTGATATTGGATCAAATTCTGTTCGGTTGGTTATTTATGAGGGGCTTGTTCGCTCACCAACGGTTTTGTTTAATGAAAAGATTCTTTGTGGTCTCGGTCATGGTGTGGCCAAAACGGGATTTTTAGAAGAAAAAGCGATGAAAATGGCGTTGCAAACGCTCAAGCGATTTCGTACGCTTTGTCGACAAATTGGAGCCGATGAAGTCTATACTTTAGCAACGGCAGCAGCACGAGATGCAAAAAATGGCGTCGCGTTTATTCAAAGTGCTGAAGATATTTTACAAAATAAAATATATCTGCTTTCAGGAAGTGAAGAAGCGATGTATTCAGCCTATGGGGTTGTTTCTACTTTTTATCAACCAAAGGGACTTTCTGGAGATCTTGGTGGTGGAAGTCTAGAACTTATTGATATTGATCATTCTGATGTCGGTGAAGGGATAACGCTTCCATTGGGTGGTTTACGACTACAGTATATGTCAAATAATGATAGTGCGGTTGCTGCAAAAATTGTACATGAGCAATTTTATAAATCTTCTGTTTCACGTACGCGTAAAGGTATGGCACGTCATTTTTATGCTGTAGGGGGGACGTGGCGTAATTTAGCAAAACTCCATATGGCAATGAAACACTATCGACTTCCTGTTATGCATGGCTATGAAGTTGATGCCATGGAAATGGAGAGCTTTTTACGTCTTGTCGCAAGCGGTAATATTGATAATATGAGGGGGATTGCGGCAGTTTCACAGAATCGTCGGAAACTTTTATCGTATGGGGCCATTGTCCTTATTGAGCTCATTCAGTGTATGGGGTTTGAAAAGATAATCTTTTCTGGTGCTGGCGTTCGTGAAGGTTTTCTTTATTCACGCTTGCCACAGGAGATTCGACTTTCAGACCCTCTCATTGCTGCTTGCACAGAAATGGCTATTTTACGGGCACGTTCTCCAAAACAAGCAGAAGAGCTTATTGATTTTACGACAAATGCCTTTGATGTTTTTGGAATTTCAGAAACTGAAAATGAATGCCGTTATCGTCAAGCGGCTTGCCTTCTTGCTGATATTGGTTGGCGTATACATCCAGATTATCGGGGGAATGAAGCAGCCAATCAGATAGCATTAGGGTCTTACCCAGGAATTTCTCATGAGGGGCGCCTTTATGCAGCGCTTGCTGTTTTTTTTCGTAACACGAGTGTGCTGGTTGATAAAGAATCTCTTCCCATTTTTCAATTAGCAACGCCAAATATCATTGAGAAAGCACGTATTCTTGGTGAGACTATGCGTATTGCTCATCTGTTTAGCGCTTCTGTTGCAGGAATTTTACCTCATTTATTTTGGCTTAAAAAAGAAGATCATATTGTTTTGCAGATTCCAAAAAATTATGCTGGATTATTGGGAGAACGTCCTCTTGGGCGATTAAAGAAGTTATCTAAAATAGTAAAGCAACCTCTTGCTTTTGAAGTTTCTTGATTTTTCCTGCTCATTTATTTGCGTTTTAGATCTTAAAAGATTAGGTGTCTTAGTTTCTATGCTCGTTCATTTTTAATGATTAAATTGCAATTTTGATTTAAAATTTTTCTTTCTAAAACTTTTCTGAGAAGCTGTTGTTTTTTCTAGATGTTTTTTTACAAGGTTGTTATTTGATTGATCTGACAAAGATTTAGCTGTTTTCTTTTATAAGCATTTACTATTTAAATTTTTTTAAATTTATCAGCAGCAGATTTTATTTATCTTATTTGTGTTGTTTTCTAGCGTATACCAAGTTGATATAGATAAGGAGCGTAAAGGGTTGTAAAAATGAGAATGTTTTAAATTTACTCAAAAGTTCTTTTATATTATTTCAAATAAAATTGATTTCATAAGGTACGGTTGCAATTTTTTCTTTTGATTTTCCGCTCATCACTCATCATAATATAAAACAAACCTCTTTTTAGGAAATTTTATGGAAGTCTTAGAATGTGGGAAGAATGTGCATTAAAGCTGTTTTGTGCTTATTTTTCCATCGTTAAAGTAAAAACCTATCTGCCCTTTTAGAAGTTGTTCAGCTTTTTGACCAAATATTTCATAGCGCCAACCATTCATAGCGGGAATATTTTTCTTCGTTCCTCCATTAGCGATTTTTTCTAAATCATTAGATGTTGCAATAATTTTAGGGGCAATACTGTTTTCGTTTGCAACAAGTTTTAATAATACTTTAAGCAGATCAATAACAACAGCTGTCGTATCATTGAGTGGATTATGTTTGGGAATGGGAGGTAAAGTAGAAAGGTCAACCTCTAAACCTTCGTGGACAGCTTTGATTAATGACTGTGCAATTGAGCGTTTATCCCAATTTTTATTAAGACTGCGCAATCGTTTTAATGCAGTTTCATCTTTTGGTTGTTGAGTTGCTATTTCTATAAGACATTCATCTTTAATAATATGGCGACGGGGCATATTGTATTTTCGTGCTTCACGTTCACGCCAAGCTGCTATCTTTTGTAATACAGCAAGTTCACGCGGTTTTTTAACTTTTCCTTTCACTTTTTTCCATGCTTCATCTTCTGGCATATCATAGGTTTTAGGATTTAAAAGGATTGTTATTTCATCATCCATCCAGTGAGTCCGTTGATTCTTTTCTAATCTTTTTTTTAAGAGGAGGTAAACATCTCTTAAGTAGGTGACATCAGCAAGGGCATAGAGCAGTTGTTTTTCAGACAGCGGGCGACAACTCCAGTCTGTAAAGCGGGAGGATTTATCAAGATGATGCCCTGTGCAACGTTGTACAATTTGATCATAGGAGATAGAATCACCAAATCCACAAATTGATCCGGCTATTTGTGTGTCGAAGAGAGGGGAAGGAATAACACCTCCAAGATGATAAATTGTTTCAATATCTTGGCGGGCTGCATGAAAAACTTTGACAATTTTTTTATCGATCATAAGATCAAAAAAGGGTTGTAAATCAATATCTGGCGCTATGGGATCAATTAGAACTGTAACATCTGGTGATGCGAGCTGAATTAAACACAGTTGAGGCCAAAAAGTTGTTTCGCGGATAAACTCAGTATCAACTGTTACGAAATTAGAGCTACGTAGAGTGTTAAGTGCAATTTCAAGATCTGTTGTTTGTGTAATAAGATTCATCATTCTATTATAATTCAATAAATTTAAATTTGTCTTTTATTGACTTTATTTTCGCGTTTTTATTCTCATATCTTGACAAATGGTTATTAAAAAGCGTTTGTAGCGCATGTGAATATTATAATCAAAGGCAAAAAACATGCACCGTTATCGCAGTCATCATTGTGCGGCCCTTCGTAGATGTGATGTAGGAACACAAGTTCGTCTTTCAGGATGGGTTCATCGTGTTCGTGATCATGGAGGAATTCTTTTTGTGGATTTACGTGATCATTTTGGAATCACGCAAATTGTTGCGGATCCAGCTTCTCCGGCTTTTAAGGCTATTGAAAAAGTGCGTTCTGAATGGGTCATTCGTGTGGATGGGGAGGTATGTGCACGGTCTGATGAGGTTATTAATGCAACGCTTCCAACAGGTGAGATTGAAATTTTTGCACAAGAGGTAGAAATTCTTTCAAAATCTGAAGAGCTTCCTTTACCGGTTTTTGGTGAGCCTGATTATCCAGAAGATATCCGATTAAAATATCGTTTTCTTGATTTGCGTCGGGAGACTATGCACAAAAATATTATGCGTCGGACTGAAATTATTGCGGCTATGAGACGGGCTATGCAAAATAATGGTTTTACGGAATTTACAACACCACTTTTGACAGCCTCATCGCCGGAAGGTGCACGTGATTTTTTGGTTCCAAGTCGTGTTCATCAGGGAAAATTTTATGCACTACCGCAAGCACCACAGCAGTATAAGCAGTTGTTGATGATGTCAGGTTTTGATCGTTATTTTCAAATTGCGCCATGTTTTAGAGATGAAGATCCGCGGGCTGACCGTCTTCCTGGTGAATTTTATCAATTAGATGTTGAAATGAGTTTTGTTGAGCAGGAAGATGTTTTAGCAACGATGGAACCTATTATGCGTTCTATTTTTGAAGAATTTGCAAATGGAAAAACAGTGACACAAAACTTTCCGCGCATTTCTTATGATGAAGCAATGCGGAAATACGGTTCTGATAAGCCTGATTTGCGTAATCCGATTATTATGGAGAATGTTTCTCAGCATTTTTACAATTCTGGTTTCAAAGTTTTTGCTCAGATTTTAGCGAATGATGAGAATGCACAAGTGTGGGCTATTCCGGCTAAAACGGGTGGAAGTCGTGCTTTTTGTGATCGTATGAATGTATGGGCACAAGGTGAGGGACAACCAGGGCTCGGTTATATTTTCTGGCGTGAAGAAGAAGGAAAATTTGAAGGAGCAGGGCCTATTGCCAAAAATATTGGTGAGCAGCGAACTGAAGCGCTTCGTAGACAACTTGGACTTGAAAGTGGTGATGCTTGTTTTTTTGTAGCTGGAGATCCAAAAAAATTTGCATCTTTTGCTGGAGCAGCTCGCATACGGGTAGGAGAAGAATTAGATCTTGTCGATAGAGAGAGTTTCTCTTTAGCGTGGATTGTTGATTTTCCATTTTTTGAATGGAATGAAGATGAGAAAAAGATTGATTTTGCCCATAATCCCTTTTCTATGCCTCAAGGGGGAGAAAATGCTCTGGAGTCTCAAGATCCTCTTACGCTTAAAGCTTTTCAATATGATCTTGTTTGTAATGGTTATGAGATTGCATCCGGTGGAATTCGTAATCACTTACCGGAAATGATGCTTAAAGTTTTTGAACTTGTAGGACTTTCTAAGGAAGTTGTGAAAGATCGTTTTGGTGGTCTTTATCGTGCATTTCATTATGGGGCTCCACCCCATGGTGGTATGGCGGCCGGAATTGACCGCATTATTATGCTGTTGCAAGGTGTTAAAAATTTACGTGAAGTTGCTTTATTTCCTATGAATCAACAGGCACTTGATCTTTTGATGAGTGCGCCATCTGATGTTTCTTCTACACAATTACGTGATTTAGGAATCCGCATGGCTCCTCCTCACAAAAATAATTCATAAAGTCGATTTATGTCGTCTCTTTCTTAGTAGTGTGAAATTTTGATGCCTCTCAAGAGCATATCTGTTGTTTATAGACTTAGAGAGGTAAAAATGCTATTGGTTAATCTTTCAAAAGGCTTGTTTATAAAAAATATCTCTTAATGTAATCGATCTCGTGTTCTGATTTTCGCTTGTGAATGATATAACTTAAAACCTCATGAATGGTATAAAAGTTATTGCTATTTTTATTGATAAAGGGTGAGTCGTCATTTTCCTTTCGAGATTTTAATATCGTTGAGACTTTTGGTATGCAAAGGGTTTTAGCGTTTTGGTTTCTTTCTTAGATAGTCGCTCTTCCCTTTGTGATAAGTAGGAAAATGATTATGATTGATTTATCATGAATAAATTGGAAATGAGAAAACTTTAGAATAGTTAGGATTTTATTTAAGTTATATATATCAATATGTTATTTGTATTTTATTGAAGTTCTTACGACATTGTAAAAGATAATTATCTCTCTTTGCGTTTATGAAAATAATGCATTTTTGCTTCCTATGGACTTAACCTTGGGGAACTCTATAAGCTTTAAATATTTTTTAAGTTTTTCATAGAGAAACGGGATGAAGTTGTTATATAATTTACTTCTGTACTAAAAGGTGATTTTTGAAGGTGTTTTTGTTATTCCCAAAAGGATGAAATAGCTCTTTATAGCCATTAAATTACATCATTGGATTTAGTAAAGCTTTCAATAAGATTTTTGTTGAGAATAATCTGTATTTAAAATATTTTTTGGGGAAAATTGTTGTTGTTGAAAAAATGATAAAAAATTTATTTCACATCGTTTTGAAAGGTTATATCTTAATTCCAGTTTTCTTAGTAATAATAGTATAG
>NZ_LR607208.1:0-42021 GCF_902162175.1 Bartonella saheliensis | reverse complement strand
AAGCAATCCATTCTTGGCAAAAAGAAAGAGAGCAAAGCAATGGTTAGAGAAATTCTTTAAATTTAACACGGAGCATCTCTTCAAGTGAGGGGGTGGATACAGAGAAGGGACAGTTAAATTCTGTTGCGATTTCTCTTATGAAACGTGGCACATCTTCACGCGGGAGTGAAATCTCCAATGTACATTTTTCATCATTAAAGTGTTTCTCTTTTAAAGGCGTGGATAATTTTATTGCCAGTTCATCAATGCTCTTTATAAGAGGTAAAGCTGTTGGCAAATGTTCACAAAAAAGCGTTATTCGCACACTTGAAGGGATCATCTCTTTCAACGTTTCAATATCGCCATGAAATTGCTTTTTTCCTTTATGCAAAAGAAGAATATCATCAACGTAACCATCGATATCTCCCATGTCATGGCTGGTGATGATGTATCCTATAGACTGCTCTTTTTTCAGTTTTTTCAGGAGCTCCCTGATTTCATGTTTAGAGGTAATATCAAGACCAATCGTTGGCTCATCGAGAAATAATAATCGAGGTCTAAAGGACAAATTAAACGCTAATTCACTTTTGACTCTCTCACCAAGGCTTAGCATGCGCACGGGCTTATCCATGATATGCTTAATGTTCAAGAGTTCGCTGATTTCTTTAAGATCGCGGTGAAAAGAGCTCTGTTCAAGGTTATATAAGGGGCGCGCCATTTCCAGACTATAGCGTAGGGGCAAATCCCACCATAAGCAATTTTTGTGGCCAAAGACTACACCCAAAGACTTAAACAGATTTTTTTTGGCGTTATAGGGATTAACTCCTAAGACTTTAACATCTCCCTCATCAGCGGTTTGTATGCCAGAAAGTATTTTAATCAATGTTGATTTACCCGCTCCGTTGGGACCAACGATTGCGAGTGCTTGCCCTGAAAACAAAGTAAAACTGATATCTTTTAGCGCATGATAATTTGCATAGATTGGCTTGAAAAGAGAAACCACTTTGTTGGTAAAACCCGTTGCATTATTTATGCTGCGGTATGTTTTTGAGACGTTTTTCACATCAATCAACAATGATGCCATTCGTCTCCCCCCTCATTTATATTCTCTTTAAAGCTCTGTTTTTTCTGCTGTAAAAAATAAATTTACCCTTGAGATCTTTATGGCAAATGTTTTTTACATTTTCTCTTCATCTTGGATAGGATGCACTCCTTTAACATAGTGGGCTCACTTTAGCTAGGTATTATATTCTCAAGTGTTGGTTTTTGTAAAAGAGGCGTTTTGAGAGAGATTAAGGGGGGTGGTAAGGCATAGAGCTTTAAGAGAGGCATTTCACGTAAAGGGTTATTGTGTAGCTAAATGTACAAATCACGAATTTATATTATAAGTATACCAAACTACCTTTATGGGAGGACATTGTTTAGATGATAAGCACTTTCGAGAAATTTTGCCTTTTTAGTCCCACTGCTCAATGCTTTAATATATCTCCTTCCAGAATATTAAGAACTGCTTCTATTCTTTCTGTAAAGGTTTTTTCAATTTTATTCAATGCAAAGGCATATATAAAAGCCAAGATTTATGTCTATGCGCAGGTAAGTAATAACGCTTTGGTTTATGGAAATACATTCTGCAAGAGGAATTTTGTAGAAAATCGGTGCTTTTCCATTTTTTGTCTCTAATTAGGGAGCTTAAAACAATTATAATTAAAACAATATCCGAAAAACAGAGAGAAGCATATCATATAGAATACAGAAAATTAGCAGAAAGTGCGGAGATTGCTTCGGTAAGTTGAGATAAACTAATCAGATTGGTTAAAAATATGCGAAAAACTGCTCTCATTAAAAAAACAAAGGTGAGATCCTGTTGGAGTTGTTGAATACATCTTCAAGAGATTCCTTCGAAAAAGGGAGAATTCTTGTTATTTTCAAAAGTACTAACCTCTTCTGTGTCTTAAAGGACGAATTTTTACGGCGTATAAGATAATCGCAATTGTGGATAAAGCATCTTGTTGCTGTTCTTTCATTGGAATGATGACACGATCAAATTGACTATAGCATAGCTAGTTAAACGACATGCCGTATCTTCCAAACAGACAATGAAAAATATGTTTAAAATAAGGAGTGTTAATAAAATGAAATAATTATAACATATATTTGACAAATATAACCAAAATGTGTATCAGAAAAATGCGTATAATACATTATGTATATAACGCAAAATGTGGAACTGCTTTATTTGATAGCAGAGGCCATTTGTATTAATTCTTACAAGGAGTTTATCCTATGAAAAAAGTTATTTTAGCAGCGGCTTTGTTTTCCTTCTTTTCTTCGATGCTACCCGCTAATGCTGGTAGTTCGGAGCATAAAGATAAGATCGTAGCGCATATTGCACAACACGAAAATTATATTAAGAGGGGTTGGGGACAACAGGCGTTGGATCTTCTTGCAAGAATTGTAATTCCTATTCCTATGCCAAGAGCCCACGCATATTACTATGACAGCTTTCAAATTAAGACGAGGCATTATAGCTTTGCTGCAGATCTTGGATTTAAAAAACGTTGCACAGAGATTCCAGGTCCGTTTGATGACGGCGAAACCAGGATGGACTGCTTTTTGAGAGAGAGAGATTAGATGTAGAGAGGTACTCTTGAATAGAGGAAGTGCACCTTGTTATACAAGGTGCACAATCTCACAAAGAGGCACATTTTTTAGCGGTTTAGGTCTTGGAAAAATAGATTGGTTGGTGCCTTTCACGGATATATCAGCTGTGATAGCAAGCAAAGTGTTATAAAATTGGTTAAGTTACAGCTTTTGTTTTTATTGAAAAGCTTAAAAGGAGTTACTTTTATCTCTTAGATCTTTTGTTAGGATATTCGGTGCACTGTAATAACTTTGTCCTTTTTCGTTTTTTAAATGAAAACAGGTATTTCTTCCTTTACCAAGGAATGGTACGCGATAGCTGAAGCATCGGAGAGTATTTAAAGTACCTCCTCTCAAGTCATCAGAAAATGCCTTGTGTTTTTCTTTATTCTCAAAAGTTTTTGCCTTCACTGCTGAAGTTCTGAGGCTTTTTCATAAAAAATTCTTTTTTAGTTTCTTTTAACATTAATAACACTGCTCCAGTCGTTTGAGTGTAGTTGTTATAGTTATTAAAGACTTTTAACTTCATTAATTCATTTTTTAATATTTTTATTTGGAATAAGAAGCGTATCCTCCATTTTTATGATCTTACAGTTAATAAAATTCCAAAATTTGATATATTTATCACGCTTCACGGGTCTCTCAAGACATCAGGATCTTCACAAAGTGGCTTCATTTTTACGCTCGAACTTAGAGTTTTAGATCTCTATTGGTTGTTGCATATACGACCAAAACATCTTTTAAATCGTAAAGTCATTTCAGGAGATTTACAACAAAAATGAAGATAACTTTTCTAAGCGTATAATTTTTTCATGAAAGTGGTGAAGGTATAAGTTTTTTCACATCCAGCAGCGACAATTCCAGTGCAAAGGAGCAGTGTTGTTATGAGAACTTTATTCATGAATATTTCCCCTTCTTTCTTTCAGTTTTTAAAGTATGAGCACAATTTTTAAATTATGCTCTGTGTTTTAGGCTTTTGTAACTCGTGATGACAAATCTCTGGCACAGACAGAATTTTGCCACAAATCTTTCGGTCTATAATTCAATTACTGTTCTGTTTCTGTTCAGATTGTTTTTTTGCTTTTTGTTCGGCTTCCCATTTTTCCTCTCTAGCTTTTCTAGCAGCTCTAGCTTTTTCAAATGCTTTATTAAGTTCTTCTTGATCTTCACGCGCTCTTTCTGCTGCTTTTGCCTGACGTTCCTTCTCAAGTTCTAAAAATGCTAACCGCATGTTTTCACAATTTTTTGAAGTTCCTGCAAATCCACATCTAGCATCCCACTCTAAGCGTAATTTTTCATCTTTTTTAAATTCTGCGACACTATAGGTTTTTTCACAACCAGCAACGATAATTCCAGTACAAAGCAGCAATGTTGTTATGAAAACTTTATTCATGAATATTTCCCCTTCATTCATTCAGTTTTTAAGGTTTGAGCACAATTTTTACATTCTGCTCTGTGCTTTAGGTTTTTGTACCTCCGTGATGACAAATCTCTGGCACAGACAGAATGTTGCCATAAATCTTTCGGTCTACAATTCAATTGCTGTCCTATTGTTTTTCAGACTCTTCTTTCGTTTTTTTCATATCTTCATGCAATTCTTTATGCAATTGTTTTAGGTAGTCATCAAAACGCTCTTGACGAACTTCTTCTATTGCTTCTTTTAAGTTTTTACAATTTTGCGAAGTTCCTGACCATCCACACTTACGTCTCCATTCATCACGTAAATTTTTATCTTTTTTAAATTCTTCTATACTGTAGTTTTTTTCACAACCAGCAGTGATAATTCCAGTACAAAGCAGCAATGTTGTTATGAGAACTTTATTCATGAATATTTCCCCTTCATTCATTCAGTTTTTAAGATTTGAGCACAATTTTTAAATTCTGTTCTGTGTTTTAAGTTTTTGTACCCCGTGACGACAAATCTCTGGCACAGACAGAATGTTGCGAGAGATATCTTTGCCTATAGTTTCGTTGCT
Organism: Bartonella saheliensis; assembly: GCF_902162175.1. Lineage (NCBI taxonomy): Bacteria > Pseudomonadati > Pseudomonadota > Alphaproteobacteria > Hyphomicrobiales > Bartonellaceae > Bartonella > Bartonella saheliensis. The sequence continues at coordinate 37,426 of NZ_LR607208.1, read as the reverse complement.
GTTCTGTTGTTTTTCAGATTGTTTTTTTGCTTTTTCTTCAGCTTTACTGTTTTCATGTTTATTGACTTGACTTTGCGTTTTTTTAAAAAGCATCTCGGCGTTTGAAAGGATCATAATAAACTTCTGTGACACGAAATTTTCCTTCCAAGCGTTTGCATTGGATGATGACATCAATCATAGAAATTAATAAGCCACGGATATCTTCTCGTGCTAAATTTCCACCGCCATCACTTTCTTTGACAAGAAGGGTCATTTGTTCAAAGGCGGAAAGTGCTGTGGAGGCGTGAACGGTGGTGATGGAACCAGGGTGACCAGAATTAACATTACGGATATAATAGAAAGCTGTGCCATCACGCAATTCTTGCAAGAGTATTCGGTCGGGGCGCATGCGCAATCCTGATTCAAGAAGCTCTTTTGCGCCCGCTTTTGCTAGTCCTTGATTGTCTTTTGAGTAGAAAAGTTGAACTTTGTTTAAATGGGGAACGACAAGTTCTGGAGTGTCCTCAATAGTGAGAATGCGTTCATAGTCAGGGATTTTGGCAATCAAAGCTTTGGAGAGGGTGGTTTTCCCCGAACCGGTTTTGCCCGATATCAAAATATTTTGTTGAGTCATAACCGCTCTCTCTAAAAACTTACAAAAATCTTTGGCGATAAAGAGATCGGTTAATTCTTGTTCTGTGTCAGAAAGTTCACCTTCTCGCTTTTTCATTTGTTCAAGAGGGGTAAAACTGACGTTCCTTGTTACAGAAAACAGCTGGTTTTCGTGTAAACTTTCAAGAGAAAAAGTGCGCGATGAAGGTTTGCGAATTGTCATGCTGATGGTATTGGGGGCAACGGCAGGAGGCATGACAATTTGTATGCGTTCATTATTGGGCAGAGTTGCGGAGAGAACAGGATTTTCTACACTGATCTTTTGTGTTGTATAGGCAGCAACAACTTTTGCAATGCCTTCTAATTCACTATAGGTCAATTCTTTGATGATGTGGGTTTGCCAACCATGTGGCCCTTCAACGATCACTTCACCAGGGCGATTGATGACAATTTCAAATAAATTATCGTCATTGAGATAGTCGCTTAAGATCTTTAACTTGGTTAAGACGATAGAAGCGCGTTCTGAATTTTTTGCTGTGGCCATAATTTATTGTTACTACATTTGAGAATGATAGAAGAAGTTTCTTGGAATAGAGCGTGGGAAGATTTTGTTTCTTCTTGTTGTGATGGAAAGTTTATAAACGGAAGAAAAATCCAAATCCCGTGCCACAAAAATGTTGACGAGTTCGCCTTGGTATTTTTCTAAGGTAGGGGGGATGTTGATTTGGTTTTCAAGGGCTATACTTGCTGCATCTTTTCCAGTGTTGCTTGCGTCTCCAAAATCTCCACCTCCAGAGTTATTGGCGCCCGCTTTGTTGGACTTGTTTGTCATTCTATTGGTGAGGGTTGTTGTGGCGCCATCAATAACGGTAAGTAACAGAGAAGAGCCAAAGCGTTCCCACCAATGGGTGTTGATATTGCCATCAAAGCCGGCTCGCCCTAAACTATCGGTTGCGGGTGAGGAAAGGGGAATGATGACACCGGTTGGGGTTTTTGCTCTGGTCCAGAGGACAAAGAGGCGGGATTGTCCTTGTTTTATTCCTCCGCGGTATTCACCAATCACTTGGGTGCCTTTATCAAGCAAAACAACGCGACCATTGTCAGAGAGGATATCGCGGTTAATGACGCAGCTTGCAAAGCCTGGTTGGTCACTGTTTAATGCCGTTTCTAAGATACAGGGGATAGAGGTTCCCATGGCGATGATAAAGTTTCTATTGCCAATGAAACTTGCTTTTGTCTCTTCTGTTTTGGTTGGTTTTAGGAGGGTTGCAAAATTTTGGGTATTTTGAAGAGCAGGAGAATTTTGCATATGCCCAAGATTTTCAAGGGGATTCAATTTGTCAAAGGCGTTGTTAAGACCATTGTTGACGATGTCTTTTAATTCAGATTTTGTGCCTCTAGCAAAAGCGAGAACAGGGGCGCGTCTTGCCGCATCAAGTAAAGGATCGTCTTTTTTGGGTTCTGGTGCAAGTGGTTGTGGGGGTGGTAGGGTTATGGGACCAAGTTTTGCACGTGGGTCAGCGGGAGCTAAGTCTAAAGGCGCTAGTGTATTGTGAAAATTTTGTGCTTGTTTTTTATGAGACTTTGCCGTGTCTTTTTTTTCTTCGGGGGTGGATAAGATATTCCAGAGCGCATAGCCACAAAATCCTATACAGGCTAGAGCGATGACAATTTTTTTGCCAAGACTTTGTGAGGTATTGTTGCGTTTATCGCCAATTGCACCACGATCTTCGCTAGTTGTTTTATCACTCATAGGTGTGCCCCCCTTTATTCCCGCTTTTTTAAAGATCTGATGCGATTTTACGTTCAACAGATGGCGAGGTTGTTCCGGTTCCTGGATTTATGCCTTTTTGTTGATAGGCTTCATTAAAAATGCATAAAACATTTCTGCCATTTCTTAAGGTGAATCTGGCACTGATGGCATGGACAATGACCATATTGCCTTTGGTGGTTTTGGGAACGAGGGATTCTGTTCCGTCACTGCCAACAATATAGATGGCAGGGATTTCCTGATTGTCTGGAAAGGTAAAAGTTGTGGTTTTGCCGTTGTCATAAACGGAGGAGGGTTCAAGATTGATAGAGCCTTGTGCGCTATAAGCCCAATTGCGTGGTCCATAGGTTTCAGAGGCATCAAAAAGACCATCAATTTGTCTGGCTTGTTTTTTTTCTTGTCGCAAAAGTGCGGCAAGCCTTCTGCGTTCGGCTTCGTCTTGTGGATAGCGAAATTTGACAAGAAAATAGGTTTCTTGTGCGGTGGAAATTTCTCCATCTTTGACCATGAGTTCAAATTGATAGGAGCGTTTTGAGCCATCACGGCGGGTGGTGACCACTTGCAGATTGGTAATGGGTTGGACTTCTCGTGCTTTGAGGAACAGAATATTGCCAGCGGGGGCTACTTCCCAGGCAACGCTGTTGCCGATAGCGACATGGGCAATTTCTTCATCAGCAGAAAATTCTACCTGTACAGACGAGCGTATGGTGCCAATAATTTTTGTGACATTATAGGCATCATAATTGATAAAGCGAATGCGGCTGTCATTGGGTGCGCGGGTGGGAAAAACACTGGCATTGCCCAAATGAGCAGGAGAAAGGGCGATGGTGCTTAGAAAAAGAAAAAGGAATTTTTTTTTCATGGATTAGTTGACCACTTCTGGATCTGTTCTATATTCACTAACAATAAAGCCGAGAGGATTTATCAAACGGTTTTGTACAGAGATGGGGGCGTTGATATATTCAAAGGTGAGTGTTGCAACCCAGTGGCTGATGAATTCTTTGTTGGTTTCATCGTCCCGTATTGTTCTGTAATAACGGACTTGTGCGACGTCTTGATTGATGAAGGAGATTGATTTTATCGTTACGGTGACACTTGCGTGTTTGTAGAGGATTTGTGGACTTTGGGGGTTTTTTGCTCCATACCAACTGGCAAATCTTTCTTGCTCTTCTGGAGAAGAAAGCAGAGAGACGGTTTGGAAGTTGTGTTGTACTTCTTGTGTTTCAAAGCCTTCGCGGCAGCGGACGTATTTTGCTGCAAAGTAGCGGGTGATTGCTTCATCAACATTGGTGGGGCCCTCTTTTAAGGCTTCCACAACCTCTGTGATGCCGGTTGAATTGTCGACACGGATGACAAAGGGCTCAACGGTTTTAAGAGGGGTGAGGGTGATAACCGCCAGCGAGGAAATAACCGCGACGACAACGGCTATGGCGGCGATAGCGAGGGAGGCGCGGGTGGTGCGGCGTGAAGCGAGCATGCGATCTTGATCAAAAGAGCGCGCCTCAGCAATATATTGTTCTATGTCTTGTTCTTTCATGCTTTTTGCCCGCAGTCTTTGTAGGATTCCATTTCTTCATCGGTGAGTTTTTGGCTGAGAAGCGTTTCGAGTTTGCCCTCTTTCACAGATGATGGGATATTGTTGCTGATGATGATGGGGGTGGAGGAGGGATTTTTCCCTTCCCAATTCCACATCGATTTGTTGAGTGGACGTTTAGAATATCCATCGCATTTTGGAAGTGACTTCAGCGTGTTTGATGAAGACATACAACCAGTTAAAAGGATAAGCGATAAAATGACCCCAATTTTTTTAAACACTTTCCTATTTCCTTTTCTTAAACATGTGGTTCAGAATGCCTTTTGCCATTTTTTCTATAAATTTTTCTAACTTTTGAGCAGCTTTCCCAGCCGTTTTTGCTGTGTCTGCTCCTAATTTTGTTGCTCCGGTAAGGGAGGCTCCTCCAGAGGCTAAAGCAGAGGCAATGGCAGGTAAATGGGAGAAAAGGTAAATTCCACCAATGCCAACAACCAAGAATTGAATTAAAGTAGTGAAGATATCGTCAACATTTGCTGAAAAAATGTTCATTGAAATTTTAACGTATAAGCCACCAAGCAGCACGACTAATACATATAAAATGATGAAGTTTGCTGTTTGATTTAACCATGCTTCTGTAAATCTTCTGGTTGAGGAAAACATATACAACCCTATAAAGAGCGGTCCGATTGATATGACAAGAAACAAACCTAATTTAGCCATTAATGAGACGACAAAACCGATTGTACAAAAAAAGCCAGCAATAATGAAGCAGATAATACCAACAAGCCATGTCGCAATAAACTTCCCCATTTGAGACAGCCCTGTGTACTGGTTTGCGGCGTCCAAAACCTGTCCTCCAGCTTGGCCCATCATATTATCCCATACATTTCGATCCGAGTGTGCTCCTTGGGTGACATTTGCAATGGCATTCGGTAGATCATGGAAAAATATACCACTGACCCACTCATTATAGAAAGCAGCGTTTGTGGCGAGTGCAACAATGATGCCGAGTTTGAAAGTTGTCACTATAAATTCCCATAAAGGCATGGAAGAGCGCCCATAGATGATATTATAGCCCATAAATATAATGTAGAGTGTACAAGACAGCTTAAGCGGAACACCTAAGCTTGATGAAAGATTAGCAATGGTTTTACTCATTGTATCTGTAATGGGATTCATCAACATATTGTCTATCTTAGTAAAGACGCCTTTTGTTTCTACAGCCATTTAGATGCTCCGCTGTTTATCGTGTCTTAATGGTTATTTTGTTGTTCTTCTGCTGCGCGCTCTTTTGCTCTTCGTTCTTCCTCAGCACGGCGCTTTGCTTCTTGTTCAGCTAGTATTTTTTGAGTCTCTGCTCTCATTTTTTCAATTCTGGCTCTCATTTCAGCTTCATCTTTTTCGTCTCTTTTGCGATTTTCTTCTGCCGCTTTACGTCTTCTTTCTGCTGCTTTTGCCTGACGTTCTTTATCAAGTTCTAAAAATGCTAACCGCATGTTTTCACAATTTTTTGAAGTTCCTGCAAATCCACATTTAGCATCCCACTCTAGGCGTAAATTTTCATCTTTTTTAAATTCTGCAACGCTATAGGTTTTTTCACATCCAGCGGTGATAATTCCAGTGCAAAGCAGTAGTGCTGTGAGAATGGTTTTGTTCATAAATATTTCCCCTTCTTTCTTTCAGTTTTTGGTTTGAGCACAATTTTTAAATTCTGCTCTGTGTTTTAGGTTTTTGTACCCCCGTGATGACAAATCTAGGGCACAGACAGAATGTTGCCATAAATATTTCGGTCTACAATTCAATTACTGTCCTGTTTCTGTTCAGCTTGTTCTTTTGCTTTTCGTTCGGCTTGCCTTTTTTGATATTCAGCTTCATTTTTTTCATGTTGAGCACGCATTTCGGCTTTAAATTTTTCCATAGCATCACGAAGCTCTTCGTTGTGTTTACTAATTCTCTCTGTAGCTTTTTCCCGACGTTCTTTGTCAAGTTCAAGTGCTGCTAATCTGAGGTTTTCACAATTTTTTGAGGTTCCTGTGAATCCACATCTTGCGCCCCATTCTTCCATCAATTTTTGATCTTTTTTAAATTCTGCAACGCTATAGGTTTTTTCGCAACCAGCAGTGATAATTCCCGTGCAAAGCAATAGTGCTGTGAGAATGACTTTGTTCATGATCAATGATTGTCCCCTTGTTTTTCAGATTTTTTTTGTTCGCTATCATCTCCAAGGAGTTGATTTGCAATATCTTCATATTCTTCAGAAGTAAGCTCATGATCCGCTATTCGTGCGTTTTCACAATTTTTCGAATTGCCAGAAACGCCACATTTAACCATCCATTCTTCGAGTAGTTTTTTATCTTTTTTAAACTCTGCTACGCTATAAGTTTTTTCACAACCAGCAGTGATAATTCCAGTGCAAAGCATTAGTGCTGTGATAATGGCTTTGTTCATATTCAAGCCCCTCTCTTTTTACTTTTATTGACCACGGAGTTTTTTAGCATATGCTTTGTATCGTGCTTTAAATTCTTCCATTTCACGTTTTTCTGCTGCTTTGTCTTCCGCTTGTTGAATCATCGCAGTGGCTTGCATTTGGAGGACTTGCGTTTGCAGTTTCGCTTGTATTGCTTCTAGTTGTGCTTGAATGCCTTGAATTTCACCAGCGTCTTTCGTACTGCCAAGTTTATCAAGAAGTTTATTAATGTTTTTTTGTGTTTCACTGGCCTCTTCATAAACGTCTTGGCCTTTTGCCGCTTGCCCTACCATGCGCTGTTGTGCTTTTTTCACCTCCTCTGCGTAAAAAGCATCCACCGCCTCTTTTGACCCTGCGCCCCCCGCGGGCTCTTTGTATAAGAGTTCTTCTTGCCATTTTTGCGTGTTTTTGCTGCCGCCACCACCGCCGCCGCTACCACCACCGCTGCCCATCGATTGTTGAAAATGATTAAAATCAGAAGGCAGGGCACCATTGCTCCCCTGCTTGTTGAATAGTTCTTTCAATCCAGAAATGTCAGGCTTAACATTTAAGGATTTATAAAGATTCTTCATTTGATCAAGTTGATCCTGTAATTGTTTAAACTGTTTTTTTAATTGATTAAATTGCCCTATGTTTTGCTGCAGTATTTCATAATCAAAGGGACCACCGCCAAATGCATTTGCTTGAGATGCAAAAGAAATTGTGCAGAAGGCTGTTGCATATAAAAGTTTTTTCATTGTTTTGACCTTTCTTGAAAAAGAGGAAGCCATTTTTCTGGAGATTCACCAACTTCATCCATGATGGTTTCTAAGAGTTCAATGTTTTTAGTGGTGCCGCTGAGGATGGCTATTTCATCATCAAAGCCGCGTAAATTCAGCTCTGCGACAACAGAACTTTGCCCCTGTTTGATGAGAAAACGCCGTGACTCACGGCTTAATTCTGTTTGTATCAGGTTGAATTCTCTTTCGGATAATTTAAAACCCTCTACATAATCTGCGTGATTTCCCTTTTGGTTGGGAAAATAAATCTGGGTTGGGCATTGCTCTATAATGGTGTGGGCAATTGTTGAATTGAGCGCATCTTTGGGCGATTGTGTGGCAAACAACATCAAGCCATTCTGTTTTCGAATGGTCTTTAGCCTATCTTGCGCAAAGGCTTTAAAGGAATCATCCTCTAGCGCTTTCCAAAACTCATCAATGACAATGATAATACGCCGCCCGTCAATCAGAGAAAGAATTCTATGAAAAAGATACATCATTAACGGGGGACGAATTTCGTCATTGTCCAAAAAGTCGGTCATATCATAACCAATGAATTTTGCCTCAATGCCAATGTCATCATCAGGATTGTCAAAAACCCATCCCAAGGCATTGCCTTTGCACCATCGCTCTAAACGCCCTGCTATGCCTTCTCTGTGCGTGGTGTCAAAAAACATTTGTAGGGCAGAAATTGTGCGTTGTTCCTTAGGCAAAAGAGCAAGTTGGTCAACGGCTGCAGCAATGTCTTGTCTTTCGGATTCACTAATCTTTTGCCCCTCTGCAGAAACAAGTTTGGTAATCCATTGCCGCAAAAAGACTCTGTCTGCTGGATTGTTATAGTCTAAGCCTTTTAACGGCGCTATCCCTGTCGGCTTGCCGTTTTTCAAAGGCATATAGGTGCCGCCACCCGCTCTGACAAAAAGCTCTGCTCCACGGTCTTTATCAAAAAAGACCATATGGGGATCATGCTTTTGCAATTGTGCAAGAAGAAAGTTAACAATAACTGTTTTCCCTGAACCAGAGGGACCACAGACAAAGGTGTTGCCTAAATCGCCAAAGTGAAAATTAAAATAAAAGGGCGAACCAGCAGAGGTTTTCATCAATGCGACCGCTGGTCCCCATACATTGCCATCTATTTTGCCAACCGGAAAGGAATGAAAAGGAGAAAGGGCAGCATAATTGCGGCTGGTAATGGCACCAGAGCGGATGCGATAGGCATAATTTCCAGGCAATTGTGCCCACCACGCCGCCGCAAGCCCAAGATCTTCCCGTGCAATCACAGCGCCGCCGTCGGTGAGACGAGAGCGGGCTTTGGCAAGATTATCTGCTAATTCTTGCGTATTATCGGCAAAAACAGCTAAGGATAAATGATGCTCGCCTAAAACAAAACGGTTGGATTCAAGATCATCCAATGCATCATCTAATTCCATGATTTGTGAGCCGGCACGGTCTCCGGCATTGACCATTTGATTTTGCTTGCGCCCCATAATCTGCTTGGCAATGTTTTTGCTTTTAAAGACAAAAGATTGGGTAAAAATAAATTCAAAGGGGAGGGTGAGCAGACCATCTGTCATGCCTGCTCTGGTCTTTGCTGGATATTCTTTCCAACCAAACATACCGGCAAATCTTTGCCCTGCCTCATAGCGTATTTCTATGACTTCTTTACCGAAAATAAGGCGGTCTGAATAAACAGAGGAGGCTATCGTTCCCCATGTCAGAGGCACACGCTCACGACGACCCCCTACCAATTGGTGAATAAATTCACTTTGCTGTGAATAAATATTGCCTTCATGTTCATAAAGGCTTAGCCTTTTTGCACCATAGCGCTCTAAATTTTGAACAATATCCGTGGTAACATCTTCAAGCTTGCGAATAGACTCTTCATCAACTTCCGTTTTTTCCGCTTTTGCTTTGCCTAAACGTTTAAAAAATTCCGCTATTTTATCCGCTTTATCAACATGGGGATTCCACAAAATGGAAAGATAAAGATCATTCCGATAAAGTTCTTGAGAAACCATCCGTTCACGGTATTTGTCATCCAACTGTTTGGCAAATGCTGATCTAAAAGTCCCATCTGGATAAACCGTCTCACGCTTTCTGATAATATGGCTATAAATGGCAATACGTTCATCAGCGATATTCTTAAACAAGTTATTTAACTGTTCATGAAGTACATTGAGATCAATAATATCGGCTGTCTCAAAGTTAATTCCTTCAAGTTTCACAACCATCATGAGCGCACGCGAATCCAGTGCAATGACATGCTTGTTGACATGGCGCACATAAGGAATAATCGATTCCGGTTGTTTTTCACGCTTGCGCTCTAGTGTTTTCATTTCAATTCCTCATAATTACGAATTAATCGTAATGGAGAAAGACTTGCTCCACCCCATAGACTAGAATTTCTGGCAAAGAGGTGTGTCTTTTGCCATGTTAGGAGGATACGAAATTTATTATGGTCGTGTTTGAGAATTTCCTTGAATATAAAGTGTGTCGTAACACCAAAGGTTATAAGGAAAAAATTGCTCGTCATAATAAATAATATCATTGTTCCCATGGCATTTAATCCCATAGCTTCCACCGTTACACCTGCAATCATTGCAGGACGCGTGCAAGCGAGAAACAACGTATCTTCCGTTAGCTTATCGCGCTCTTTCATGATTTTTGAAAATGCTAAAGTCAGTTACTTAATTGGAAAGCATTGCTACGATTTGCGATGCACCCATAACAATGCCGATGCCAACACAAACGAAGAAAGCTTTGCGCATTTCAACATAACCAGCAATCCAAGCAAGCCCAACACCAGCAACGGCAATGGTGGCAATTGATCTTGCAATGGCTCCTGTTAAAGCTTCAACTATTTTTTTAAGAGCATCGTCGATTTTTCCAAAACCCTCTGCAAATGCTGGATCGCTTAGTGCTATAAAGGCAATGAACAACATAAGAATTGTCGTTAACCATTTCTTTTGGCTGTTTGAAAAGGCTAATTTGGATAAAGAACGACTACTTGTAGAATAATTGCTTGTTTTCAGCATGGAAATGTCCCCGCGTTTAAAATAAAAATGACTTAACATTAATTTAATGTAATGTATAACGGAAATAAATAAAAAATTCTACTGTTTCATTTAGAGTATTTTCTTTTTATTTATAAAATAAACAAAATTCTTTATAATATACAAAATGATACTTTTTAAAAAACCTTTTCGATCATCATTTAAATATCTGATTTTTATTTATATTATTCTTGCAGCTGTTTTTTATTTTAGTCAACATTCTGAAGATGTTATGCAAAACCCTGTTGTGCAAAAAATAACACAAACAGTGGAAAAACAGTTGCAAACGCCGGATTTAAAAGAGGATGATCATGCGCCAAGACAAGAGTTTCCTTCCCCTTTAGAATCATTGTCAAGAGAATTTTATGAAGAAAATGTCCCCGTTTATTCCGGTGCTATAGAGGTAACAAGTGGTATTACCTTTAAAATGATCACACCCATGGATGAGGGGTGGAGAAAAAGAATCGTGCGCAATATCCGATTATATGGTGTTGAAACATGTGAGACACGGCAATTTGCCTCACGCCATGGCATTAAATGGCCCTGTGGGGCTTTTGTCACAGCGTGGCTTGTGGCAAAAACAATCGATAAAAATGTTACTTGTCGGCAAACACGTGTTCTTCAACAAGTTCATTATGCACAATGTTTTGTTGATGGAGTTGATCTGGCGCGCTTGGGGCTTGCAGAAGGCATGATGGTGTTGACAAAAGATCAGCAGCATTTTCCCTCACCAGCAGATTATAAAAACTTACAATTTGCTGCGCAAAAAGCACAAGTGGGGTTGTGGTCTAGTGAATTTGACCAGCCAGAAGAGTGGAGAAGAGATCATGGTAGCTATAATCCTATCGATCCTTAAAGATTTTTAAACAAACTGAGAAGTAAGAGAGATAGTAGCACGGTTAAGTCGTTTTTTGTTAACTGTGCTCGTGTATAAGTGCTGTTGAGGGGGGGTGCGTAAATTTAATCAAAGAGCATCAGCCGAATATCAGGTGGTGCAAGACGAAATAAAAGCATGTCATAAAACCAACTGAGAGCTACAGCACTACAAGTGAGGATTATTAACATAATTGTTACGATTATGAAAGGCGCCCTCAATTCTACGGTTCTCGGTCCCAGTATTTCTAACCAGTATGTTAGAATATCTGTAATGAGCAGAACAAAGCTTATTCCTGCTATGGTTCCTAGTATGCGTTTAACCCATCCACGAATAGCATAGAGAAAAAGGAAAATGGAGTAGATCCGTACGATATGTTTTTTCCTGTATATGCGCCGTAAGATCTCTCGTTCTGGTTCTGAACTTATTTCTTCTACTTCTTCTTCAATTTCTTGACGCGTGATCAAATCATCCATTATCCCCCCTTTGATTTCTCCATTTCATAGGCACAATTTTATTTATTTCTCACCGCATTTTTCATTACATGGCAGAAATAAAATATGCAACTGTTACTTTATTATAACTGTAAAAGCCAAAACTGGATGGTGTGAGAGGTTATGTCAGAGGTGAGGGGGATGGAGAGAGATGCTGCTGGTTATCATAAAAGCCAATGACCGATACTCCTCGTGTTTTTTGCTTTTCCTCACCAGCAGATGATTTCTCATTTGCCGCGCAAAAAGCATAATACTGCGCCAAAAGTATCATACGCTGATTTTCCTCCTTTAAAGAGCGCAAAGAATGCAAGAGTTTGAGTAGAAACAGAGTAGAGCGCTTATTACTTCATTGATTTCTTCTTTTAGAAAATTACTACAAAAGCAGAAAACCTATCATTCTTTGTAGCCATAGACTGGTCTCATTCCTCACTTTTCTCACCCCCCCATGTCGTTACAGTGCTTGGTGCTTAAAACAATTCATACGAGGTGTTTTGTTGCTTTGTTGTACATTTTTTATCCATAGGCTTATCCCGTTTATGGCGTGTAAGGGGGTGATTTTGCGTGATGCAACATGAAAGAAATTTGCAATGAGAAAGTTTTAGAATATACAGCTTTCTTCTTCAAGATGCATATGGATTATCCCTATAAATCGATACATTCTTGTATGGAGACAAATTTTTTGAGAAACATAAAAAAACTCTTATCGCAAAGTTTTTGTGACCGCATCATATTGCCTTGCCATAAAAGGATCTTTGAACGAATAAATCTTAAATATTTAATTATCTTATGACAGTTTATAACATGCTTTAGGTGTTAAGTTTACTGTATTGCATAAATATGACGCATAGTTTCTGTGCTTTCTACTTTTTGTTGTACTTGTTTAGGTATCTAGAGTTGGGGAACTTTTTCTTTTGAACAGTTTTTATGCAAAGATTTCGTGGTTTGTTTGCAAAATAATAACTTGAGCATTTAAGATTAAAAACTGTATCAAGACAGCGATTCTAATAATTGAAGTTTTGATAAGGAGAAGCATTCTTACAGAATTCTGAGCTTTTGATATGAGGCATGAATTTGCACTCCTCAACATAACTACATGGGTTTTATCATTTTTTATGACTTCTATGTGCAAATGCAACGTTTAATATGGGGAAAAAACAGTGGGAAAGTAGGTGACAGAACCAGACTCTTTCGATAAGGAGTTTGAAAGCAAAAGACAGTTTGATAAATGGTAAAGAGATAATAGGTGCAAAATGAATGAACTTACCCATATTGAGACTGTTATAGCGCATTACGATGCTGTTTTTTGTGATGTGTGGGGTGTCGTGCACAATGGTGTGCATGCCTTTGAACCGGCATTGAACGTATTATACAAAATTCGACAAATGGGGAAAAATGTCATTTTTTTGACTAATTCACCTCGACCACGGGAAGATGTTATTGTTCAGTTGCAAAGCATGAATGTTCATAGCGATTATTATGATGCTATTATCACTTCAGGAGATGTTACACGCGATCTTATTCGCGCTGCACCACGTAAAGTGTTTTTCATTGGTCAACAACGCGATTTGATGTTGTTTGAAGGATTGGATTGCGAATTGGTGGAAGAACGAGACGCCTCTGTTGTGGTGTGTAGTGGCTTTCTTGACGACCTTGATGAAGAACCCGCCGCTTATGAGGAAATGTTTTTGCGTATGCGTGCGCGGAATTTGCCCTTTATTTGTGCTAATCCTGATGTGATTGTTCATTACGGAAATCAGGAATTTTGGTGCGCTGGTGCATTGGCGCGTCTTTACCAACAATTAGGAGGTGAGGTGCGTATTGCTGGAAAACCCCATGCGCCCATTTATGAATGTGCCTTTGAAAAATTAGAAAAAATGCGCGGAACAGTAGAAAAAAGTCAGGTTTTGGCTATTGGTGATGGGCTTTTGACCGATGTGAAAGGTGCGGCTCATTTTGGTCTTGATGTTCTTTATATCATGGGTGGTATTCATCGTTATGACTATATGCAAAATGGTGTGGTGGATAAGCAAGCATTGCAATCTTTTCTTGAACGTCATGGCTATAAGCCTCAAGCAATCATGTGGGCTCTTCAGTAATGTCTGATTTTTTGCGTCTTCAGGGGATTCATAAGCTTCCTGTCGCGTGGCGGGGAGCCGTGTTGGCACTTGGAAATTTTGATGGTGTTCATTGTGGACATCAGATGGTGCTGCAAAAAGCGCTTGATTTAGCGCGCCTCAAAAATAAACCTGCTGTTGTTTTGACCTTTGAACCCCATCCAAGGAGTTTTTTCCAGCCTACTGCTCCCGTTGATCGTTTGACAGAAGCTGCCGAAAAAGCTGAAATTTTTAAAACCCTCGGGTTTCATGGAGTCATTGAACAACCTTTTGATGCACAATTTGCTGCTCTTTCAGCAGAGCAATTTATTCATGAAATTTTAAAAGAAACTTTTGATGTTTGTGTGGTGGTAACGGGAGAAAATTTTCAATTTGGTCACAAAAAAAGTGGAAATTCACAGCTGCTTTCTCAAAGGGGAAAAGAATATGGGTTTGAGGTTATACAAATTCCTTGCCTATCGAGCAAACAAGGCTCGCAATCATTGATCATTTCCTCTAGTTCTATCCGTAAACTTCTCTCTCAAGGTGAGGTGAAAAAAGCAGCCCATTTGTTGGGCTATCATTATCGGGTGCGCTCAAATGTTATCCAGGGCGAGCAACTCGGTCGCCTTTTGGGCTTTCCAACCGCTAACCAAATGCTCCCTCTCCAAGCGAGTTTGGCGCACGGTGTTTATGCTGTGCGATTACGCCGTGCTAACGGTGTCTTACATGATGGGGTGGCAAGTTTCGGGTGTCGTCCAACGGTTGTGGAGGATGGGATTCCCTTATTGGAAACTTATTTGTTTGACTTTAATGATGATCTTTATGGAGAAAGTTGTACCGTTTCTTTCTTTCAGTTTTTGCGAGGGCAAGAAAAATTCGATGGGCTAGAACCTTTGATTACACAAATGCAATGCGATGAAAAAGCAGCAAAAGCAATTTTAGCAGACGTACAGCCATTATCACAATTGGATAGACTGCTTACTTTTAAAAATATGACTTAAGTTGATCTGAAAAAGAGAGAAGAGCAGAAAAAATAGCCGTTAAACTGACTATGATGATAAAAATATATTCTAAAACATCATAGAATATGTGCGTTTTTCGTTGTTGGGAAGGGGTATCGAATATTTGGAGATCTGATTTTAGCATTGTTTTTAATCTTTTTCATAACTCTATGAAATTCTATGGTGTGAAGATTTTACTGCTTTTTTCTTTCTGATCCGTTAAGATTCATGATGAAAGATGCATTCACCAATAAAGGTGTAGGGAATTTATTTTGTGAGAGCAATAGGCGAAAAATGCTGTTTTTTTAATTGTTTGCGCTAAAGCAATCACTCTCTTTTCCCTGCATGTTACAACTGAGATTGGTCTAGGGGAATAAATTGTTTAGAAAAGAATAAAAGACCTGTTATGAACGTTTTTAAATGCCAAGGATTTTGCAGCATTTTGAGTTGACAAAACGTGTAGAGTGGTGCCGGCTTGCATCTTTATGGGCGTAAAGAGGCGCGCTGGTGCATCATGGTGTTATCATGATCTGGCGTTTTAGCATTATGCTGTTTATGGGTGTTCTCCGTGGGATGGGCTAGGAGCATGAGAAGATGTTGCTTTAAAATGAACCCTTGAATAGGTATTATTATGGATTTGAGGAATGGTCTTTTTGTTTTGTATGAAGGACATGATCCTTGTTGCGGCAAGTTTAAAGGCAGGATAGATGATAAAGATGTCTGGAGCGTGTTCCATGATGGCAATAGGCGAGAAGAGGTCTTTGTGCTGTTTTTAAAATTGTTTTCATGGTTTCAATATCTGATGGTTTTATGCTCGGTGGTACAATAGGAATATAATGGGCTGTTATACCATATTCATCTGCTGCTGCTTTAATGGTAGAAAAATCAGGTTGGTGAGGCTCTTCTTGATCGGGGCGGTTACAGATAATCGTTTTAAAGCCCGCTTGTGCTAATATTTTGATATTTTCGACATTGATTTGACCGCTGATAAAAATATCGGCATCAATTTGTTGTAAGTGCATTTTTGTTTTTCTCCCATAGCGCTCTCTTCGGGATGTTTTCTGCTCTATGCAAAAACTATGATGAAGGATGAGCGTTTGCTTGTGTCTTTAAAAAACTCCCCTTTGTTGAGAAAAAAGACTTGGTTTTGAAACAATAATTGCATTGTCGTACATTTTATTTGCTGCGCCTTCATGAACAGTTTGATCTATATGAGCTCGTTTTTTGTTTTCTCTTATGTAACATGAGTTATCTAAGAGAGACAATGTTTTTGCTTTCATTCTTTTTATCTTAAGGGAAAATTATTTGCTTTTACTTTTCAAGGGCGATGAACCGGTGGCTCAAAGCTTGTAGAATATACCCCTCTTTGATCGCGTTCTCTGCTTATATTTAAGAGGATATGTTGAAGGGACAATTGGGGCTATTTCTTTATAATGAAAGAGGAGAGAGAGTTGTTTTTGCGTGTATGAGATGCTTGCTTCCTTTGTGATTTTCTGTATAATCGTAAAAACGATAAAGCGGAAAGACGTCATTTATGATTATTGGACTCTTGAATCAAAAGGGAGGGGTAGGGAAAACTACCTTAAGTGTGAATCTTGCTGCTAGCTTTGCGCGAGCGGGAGCACGTGTGTTGCTTATTGATGGTGATCCCCAGGGGAGCGCATTGGATTGGGCGGCGGCCCGTGAGGGTGATCCCTTGTTTTCGGTTGTTGGTTTACCGCGCGCAACGATTCATAAAGAGATTACCCAGATTGGTCATCATTACGATCATATTATTATCGATGGTCCCCCACGCGTAACAGACCTTGCGCGTAGTGCTCTTATGGCTTCGGATTTTGTACTCATTCCTGTACAACCTAGCCCCTATGATATTTGGGCAGCTGAGGGAATTGTAAAGCTTCTTGATGAAGCACGCGTTTATAAAGAGAATTTGCAATCTGCTTTTGTTATTAATCGTAAAATAGTCAATACAGCGATAGGGCGTGATGTGAGCGAAGCTCTTGGAGTGTATCCTGTTCGTGTTCTTTCTGCCAGCATTGCCCAGCGCGTGGTTTTTGCAGAAGCTGTGGCACAAGGGAAAGCCGTTTATGAAGTCGATAGACATGGACCAGCAGCAGCAGAGATCGAAGCTGTTGCAGCGGAAATCAAGGAGTTAATACGATGAATAAAAAAATTAAGATTGGCACAAAGCCAACCAATAAAACCATTCCTTTAACAGCAGATGCATGGGTGGGAAATAATAAAGGCAATGTGGATGGCGGTATGAAGCGTCTCACAATTGATGTGCCGGAAAGTTTGCATCGTTTAATTAAGGTGAGTTGTGCAAGTCGTGGCAAAAAAATGGCAGATGAGGTGCGCGAATTGCTGGCACAGAAATACGGTGCACAGAAATACGGAAAAGTGTAAAAAACGCTATAGGTTATACGTTTTGGCGCGCTTTATTTCTCTTGCTCATAAGCAGAGAGTGTCAATATATTCCTGAGTAGGGCTGTCTTGTGATTGTGCATGGCCATTATTATCTTCCTTCATATCCTTTTAAAAAGCAGTGTTGAAGAGGTCTATACTTGGCTCTTTCTTTCCTCTGTATGGGAACATAAACGACATTAAGAGAATAAATGTGGGATCAATGAAAATATGCACTGTTTTGTACGTCTTCATTCTTTTAGCTATAAAAGGAAAGCGGTATGCATACAGATAAGGGAAGGCATAGAATTTTTCTGTGAAATTTAACCGTGATGTTTTTTGTAAGCTGCAAGCTGGAAAGTTTAGCTCCATGCATAAAACGCTGTGCATCGTGCTCTTTTTGTTGATGATCGTATGTTTGCTAAAAGCGCTATCGGCTGATTAAAACGAAATAACCTGATCACAAAAGCACTCTCTAAGAAGCAAAAAAGAGCTTTTTCTAGGGATATTTTATTCTATTGGGCGAAAAAAATGGCTCTATTTCATGGATTTTAAGATCCTATGCGCAGAGATTGCGAACAATTCTTTTTTCATTTCTTACTCTATGGAAGTGATCATTTATAAAGGCATATCGTTTGTTGCCTTGAGAGATGAGGACAATTTTTGTGAGAATTGTGTTGATAATGTTTTTAAACGCGAAGTTCCTTCTTGTTTCTGTTATTCTAAAAAGGCTAGTACTATAGTTAAATGGGGGTGCTGATTATTTTTTCAGCATGACATTATTTTGTTAAACTTTCTTAAAGTTTAGAGGGAGGGGTAAAAGAATTCGTTTTTTCACTGATATTGGTGCTTGGTAAAGTTTATTTTTCCTCAAATACATAAAAGAACTTATTGGTTATTTTCTTGGTATTGTTTCTTGTATCTATGTGGTTTGATGGTTTCGCATTTTGATTGGCTGTAATGGCTTTTGAGGGAATAAAGGCTGTTTTTTCCGTTCTGTTGGCCAATTTCTTTGTTCTGTTGGAATGTGTAAGATTGTTTTTTTGAGTACTGTTATTGGCATTGTTGTAAGTACAGAGAAAATTATACCAAAACTTTTTGTTTTTCTGGTCATTTAAGAATGATGAGAGGGCCATCAGTGAATTGAAGAAGATATGGCTTGTGTTTGCTGATAAATAGCTCATGATTGTAGGCAGTCCAAGTGGTCAATGCAGACTTCGTGTTGCTTTATTTTTCACAGTGACATGAGATTTGATAGAAAAGAAGCGCAAAGCTTCTCGACTGCCAAGATTTCACCATTGCTACGGAAATTTAAGGATTTCATCATGAGTAGCTGTGCTGGGCATGTTTCAAACGCAAGGCTTAAAAATGCAAGCAGCTATGAAGATTTAATATATTTTCCTGCCGTTTTGCGTATTTATCAAAGAAATCTGTTTGAAGTGCGATACAGAGACTATGTGAAACACATTATGTTAGTGAATGGGAAGGAAAAAGGGGAATTTATTCATGAATAAAGTCATTATTGTAGCACTGCTGCTTTGCACTGGATTTGTTGCGGCTGGTTGCGAAAAAGACTACAGCGTAGCAGATTTTAAAAAAGATAAAAAACTGATGGAAGAATGGGGAAAGAAATGTGAAAAGATGGGCTTCTCTTCTGCTATGACATCCAAAAATTGTCAAAATGTCGTCCAAGCCAGTATGGAGCTTTTTCAAGAACATTATAAAAATCTTGCCAAGGAACTTCGTGAAAATCTCAAGAAAGATGAAACTGAGAAGCAACAAGATCATCCTTAAATAATAAAAAATCTTGGATGGGAGTGTATTTTCTTGCACTGAACCAGCTTTTTCTGATTGCAAAAATCGTGTGTATAGACGGCTTTCAATGAGGAAAACGCATAATGGGATGAATTTACAACTTTTTATGGGCTGCTGGGTTATGCCCAAATTTGTAAATTTACAAAAAGGGGAATTTATTCATGAATAAAGTCGTTATTGTAGCACTGCTGCTTTGTCCCGGGTTTGCTGTTGCTGGTTGCGAAAAAAACTATAGCGTCGAAGAGTTTAAGAAAGACAAAAAATTACGCGATGAGTGGATACCTCAATGTATGTGGAAAAAGCCTTCTGAAACAGCATCTCCTCAAAATTGTGAAAACTTAGGAAAAGCACTAGACGAACTTCGTAAAGAATCCTTTCAGGAATATCTCAATAAATATCGTAACAATGACGATAAGAAAAAAACGAAAGAACAATCTGAACAACAAGGGGATAGTCATTAATCATGAACAAAATCATTATCACGGCATTGCTGCTTTGCACTGGATTTGTTGCGGCTGGTTGCGAAAAAACATATAGCGTCGAAGAATTTAAGAAAGATCCCAAATTACTCAATCAGTGGTTAGAGAAATGTTTTATTGAGGGGAGTTTCGATTCAAAAAATTGTAAAAACGCAGAACAAGCTGAATTTGAAACTCGTAAAAAATGGGGAAGTTTTGGTTCTGGAAAGGATGACGATAAAAAAACGGAAGAAAAATAGGAGGGGCGTTAGATCATGAATAAAACTATTATCGCAGCATTGCTGCTTTGCACTGGACTTGCTGTTGCTGGTTGCGAAAAAACCTACAGCGTAGAAGAGTTTAAGAAAGATCCAAAATTACTCGAGCAGTGGGCAATAAAGTGCATGATATCAGGGAGTTTAGATTCAACAAATTGTAAAAATGCAGACAAGGCTTATCGTGAAGTTCATAAAAACGATTGGCCTGGTGCAAGCTTTGTGCATGACGACGAGAAAAAATCTGAAGAGAAATAGGAGGAGAATTAAATCATGAAACAAACCATTATTGCAGCATTGCTGCTTTGTACTGGACTTGCTGTTGCTGGTTGTGAAAAAACCTACAGCGTAGAAGAGTTTAAAACAAATGAAAAATTATACGAGGAATGGGCAAAGAAATGTGAGAAGGATGATTCACCGCTAAAATCCTCTCAAAATTGTAAAAACCTTCGCCAAGCGTATGTGGAACTTTTTATGGGGCACTAAATTGTGTCCAAACTTTTATAAATTTGAGAAAAGGGGAATTACTTGATGAATAAAATTATTATTGCAGCATTGCTGCTTTGCACTGGATTTGTCGCTGCTGGTTGCGAAAAAACTTATAGTGTCGAAGAGTTTAAGAAAGATCCCAAATTAATTGAGCAGTGGAAAAGGAAATGTTTTGCTACAGGGAAGTTCGATTCGCAAAATTGTATAAATGCAGAGCAAGCTGAGCGTGAAATTCGTAAAGGTGGTTAGTCTCACTCGAGATTAATCCATAATGATGAAAAAACTGGAGATAGGGTAACAGTTAAAGCATCAACAAAAGATTGATAGCAGTATTTTTCTTTGTACGCAGTTTATCGCCACAGGTTGTGAAAAATTGCGTACAGAAGTGGAGTTTAAGATTTTTGAAAATGCACAATAAAGCGAATGTGCAATTTTAATGGGACATTCAATTGTGCCCAAATTTTGTAAATTTGCAAAAAGGGGAATTACTTGATGAATAAAACCATTATTGCAACATTACTGTTTTGCACTGGATTTGCCGTTGCTGGTTGCGAAAAAACTTACAGTGTCGAAGAGTTTAAGAAAGATAAAGAATTACGCCTCAAATGGGAGAAGAAATGTTTCCTAGGAGGACCATCTGTACAGGCATCTCAAAATTGTGAGAATGTCGCAAAAGCGGGTCGACAACTTCTTTTTGGACATTAAATATTGCTCTCAAGCTTTATCAATATGAGCATAAAAGGACAGTCCTGAAGCTTTAAAAAATAAGCGTGACAATATTGTTTTCTGCTTTCAGTGAAAGATCATTTTAGCTTGAAAAGTAAAGAGAGATACTTCTCAATAAATGAAAAACCTCTCCTCTGTGTGGAGGTTTTTCCCTTTCTGGATGCCAAGTCTTTAGCTGTTATAAAAAATACAGATGTGTCTCTAAAATCTTAGTACAAGTTACACTCTGTTTATATACCTTATCGCCCATGGGGTGAGGGGCTGTTGTTTTTTGCCTTTTATGAGGAGAGAAAATGAAAAAATTCTTCGTGAAGGTCGTAAAAGAAATCTTTCAATATGGTGATAGGGAGCATTCTACAAAGAAAAAGACATGTTTTCTTTCTCTGATTTCCATTTCTTTCCAATTAATGGACAAAAGCATAAAGTTGAACAGATAGGAGGAGTTGTCTGGTGTGTTTGGAAAGAGAGCACATGTTTGGTCATTAAGTGAACGCTTTTTAGCAAAAGCAATTTTGTTCCAGATTGGTGAGAAGGGGTAGAGTCTTTGTTTTTGAGGGTGTGGAGTTGGTTCTTTTAAAAGGAAATCGAGAAGAATAAATATTGTCTCTGGTTGTTAAAGATGCACATCAACAGCAAAGATTAACGGTGCTGAAGGCAGCAACTAAAATTGATACGTGGATGATTTGATTGTCTAAAATTCACTTATTACTGTAAATTCGCAGTGCTTATTCGTTCAGATGATGATGCTTAACAAAATATGCCTCTTGTGCCTCTATTTATTAAGGACTAGCACGACAAAAGTATGAAGAGTGACAGTCAATGTTGAATAAAACATAGCAGTTTTTATTGTATCAGCTATCAGAACCTCTGTCTGTTCTTTGTATGACGGGCTTTATGAATAACAGTTCACTATCATCTGTAATAGTGGCTGATATAATATATGCAACAAGTTTTAAATTATTCTTTTTTCGTATGAAGATGTGTGGTGCTTTAGCACTGTGGGATATAAAAACAGTAAAAATTTATGGTGTTGCTCTGTTTTTTATGTATAGGCGTTGTGGGACAAAAATTCTTTTAGACAAGTTACTTGATGTTACATCAAACAAAATCGGTTCAAGCTGTTTGATGAAGAAAGAGCGAAGATGATCAGTAAAAAAAGAGCAACAGTATAGCTTTATCCTGAGTATTTGGAAGAACAATAGAGCTTGTAGGAAAGGCTTTGTTTTTTAAGAAATCTATGATTTTTTTACCTATGCGTTCGTATAACGAAACGGTATGAACAGCCAAATCTATGCTATAGAGTGAATGGTTTGAGAGGAGCTTGGTTATCTCATCCAATAATGGCAATGTCAGTGTGAGAGTGCTGTAAGAACTTATGGGATAGAAAGATTATCAGACTGCGTTTTTAGGAACTCTTGAAAGGGGGGGGAAAATCCTATATAGTGGCTCATTGCAAAGAAAAGCGAATGATGTGAAAAAGGGGGATTTGTAGCTGTTTGGCTATTTTAAATGCCTCTTTTGATATTGGTGTGTGATTGATTTGTTCAAAAGGAGTGCTGTTTTTGTGTCTCATGCAAAATATTGTATGTATGCAGAAAAAAGCATGTGAGGGTAAATCTTTCTGAATGTGTGCGAACTGGTTTTTCTGAATGCTAAAAGGGAAAAAACAGGAGTGCATAGAAAGCCAAAGGCTATGGAGGGTAAAATGCTGCAATCTTTAAAATGCTAGAGCCTTAGAGGATTTAAGCCTTTATATGCGACAAATTCTTGTTGGCATGGGGGCGCGTTATCGTTTTTTGTCTAAGATATACAGAATAAAAGAGGCAAAATAAATTTGGAGCTTTTGGATATCTCCTGCAGAGTAATGTGATGATTTATGGCGTTTTACTGAACTGGTATTACGTCGAGGGTGATCGGGAAGCAAAGAAATTTATACCATGGCGTGAACGTAATGTATTGAAAGTCGAAGAGATACACTTGTAAGATTATCGTGCTGTTGTCGGGGCAATGTTCGCACAATAAATTCAGTGGAGTGTATCGGCGTTGAAGAGAAAGCTGTTTAATCTCCTTTATTTGAGAGAAAGATTGAACAATACTGTTGAAGGGGAAATAAAATGCCTGTAATGCAATGTGGTGATGAGAGTTTTTCTGCAAAAGCAAAAGTCCTTGATAATAATCTTATTGATCGTGATTGGGCTATGACAAAATTTGTTGCTGCTGTTAAAGGATTGGCACAAGTGGTCGATTATGAAAGCAATATGCTAGAGAGCAGTGGTGTTCCAGATTATGAAGAAATCAATCTCTGTAAAATACGTGGCTTGCGTGACCTTAATAAATCTATAAGCGATGTGAAACGCTATATGAATGAAGACATTGAAAATGAGGTCGAAAGTTTGTTAGCAGATTTACAGGAAAAACTACATCGTAATAGCCAATTGTTACAAACCCATTTAGATGCCGTCAATGATCTTTCACAAGCTATACAAACCGCTGCACATACAAAAGAAATAGACGGAACTGGTGAACCTTCAGTCAATACAAGACGTTCTAAGGAATGAAATAATGATCTCGCTTGTAGATTTATCGAGCAATTGTGTATCGTTTAATCTCGTGCGGATATTTTATTGTGGCTGTTATCATGTACGCGTTTTTGATGTCGAGAGAAAGAAAATCTGCTTCTTAAAGCTATGATATGCTCTTTAACGTTTGAGAGAGTGCTGTTGTAACAAGCTGATGCCATTATCTTTTCCAGATATATGCAAACCCTTAAGAGTTGCTACAGCCCTTGAATGGAAGAATGTTCATGAGAGATCTTTTTCGTTTGTTCTTTTATGTTTTATCCACGTGCTTATCCCATTTAGAATATGTAAATAGTGGTTTTAATGGATACAACATGGGAGAGATTTACAGTAAAAGAATCTTACGGTATTTGAGCCTTTCATTTCATATGAATAATGGTCAATGGTTATTGTTAATCACTATGTTGTATGTAGAGAAGATACACCATTGCGTGAAAAATCTCTCTCTGTGTATCGGGTAGTGTTTAGCAGTTTCTTATAACAATTTGCAAAATAAAGATTTATTGATAAAAGGCAGCATGTCATGCTGCCTTTTATTAAAATGGACCTAATGGTGTTTTAGAATTGATAACGTATTCCGCCAGAAAAATTGGTTCCAGATACACCTGCTTTTTGCAGTTTATGCCGATAACTCATATCACCATGAATTGCGATATTTTGAGAGAGGAAAGCATTAAAACCAATACCGCCCTCAATTGCGGCACCCATGGGATCAAGATAAAATGTGTCAGCAATTTTTATTGTTTTACCATCAGAAAAGGTTTTGATAACGTTCAATTTTCCATAGAGGGAAACGATATCGTCTTTTTCGGCGCTGGTAAGAGTTTGCGTTAGACGTCCACCAATTCGTACCAACCATTGATGCGGATTGTTCATCTCAACTTCAAAATTATTAGCATCCGAGATCGTATCAAACATGAGATTTTGATAAATAAATTGCGCTTGTGGTTCGAACATCACGCCTTGTACACCGGTTGCTAATTTTTGCCCAACCGTTGCAGATATATTTAATATTTCAGTACCATCCAATTTAGCTGCATTTCCAATAAGAGCTGTTGTGATATTTCCTTTCAAAGCCCCATAGGAAAGCAGTGTGTTTAGGTATAAGCCATTGCTATGTTTGACACCGCTGTAGGCTGTGAGAGACCATTTATCAAGAGTGGTCTTTTCAGAATCTTTCATACCCTTTGGCGTAAAGGAAAGTTTTCCGTATGCCCCTAACAGACCAAAATGTGTACTGATATCTTTGCCTTCCAACGCAGCTAATACAACACCCCCTTGTACAGCACTATACTTCACATCAGCATCGTAGCCATAATGGAGTGGGTCACGGTTAGAAGATAAAGTTACCTTTTCGCCATAGGAGGATAAAAAGATAGCTTTCTGTTTTCTATTCTTTGCTGCAAATATTGTTGTATATATATCGTCTAATAACGTGTTTTGGTTGTTGACATCAGCATATCCAGCAGAAAATAAAGCACCAGGCATAACCACATAATTCGCTACCTGGGGTAAAACTGCTCTAATCTTCTTGTCCTTATCAAGGTACTCATTTTGCAAGCGGAAATCCCAGAAATTACGATTATTCTGGCCAAAGAGATTTTGGCTCTCATGGGATGTCCCTGGTGCATAGGAGGCGAGGACATATTTATAGGGCAAGCCTTTCATTGTCAGATAACCTCCTGCCAACTGGAAGGAATTTTCATTGGCTTTTCCTGAAACCTGAATGAGTGAAATTCCGTGTGTCTCGACGGGTATTGAAAGCATCTGTTCTCCCCAAACAGAACTGCTATCAGTCATTTTTTGATTATTTTCCAAGAGACTGACATGAACTGTGGTAGTTCCAGATACATCACCATGAATGACAAGGCGGTCGGTTGATTGTTTAATCACTGGAGAATGGCTGTTCCACTGAGAGTTCAGATGAACTTCTGCTTGACCTTTTGCACTATAAACCGCTTCCGCATGAGGTTCGTTGCCATCTTCAGTTTCTTTTTCCTCTTGTCGTGGAGGAGAGCCTACAAACAAAGTTTGATATTGCTTGTCCATTGGTGCTGCAAAGACAATCATACTGTCGGTAAGCTTGAGTGCAGAAAGATTAGAGTAAGACCTTCCATTAGCACCAAACTGTTCATAGTCAGAGGGGTCTTTATCATTATTTTCTAAGTTGCTATTTGTTTTTAACAGCCATTTCGTACCGTTGTTAAGATCAAAAATGGTTTTGTTTTTACCCAATGTTCTTACGCGCCCTTTCAAATCAGAATGATCTGCCGTTAATATGAGGCTATGTGCACGATCTCCCAGTTGTTTTGTATTTTTTACTAAAAGATCGGCATGGATTTCTGAATTTTTGAGGGAAAGGTTAGCATCTGTATCTAATCCATAAATGCTAATGCCCACGCCATTTTCAACGAGGAGCTTTGTGTTCTCTAGCTTTACTTGATTGATAAGAGTTTGTTCTTGGTTGGTTTCTGGTTGTTTTTCAGCACTGTGTGCATGGCGTTGTTTGGATGCAAAATATGGATCATTTCGGAAAACAATACCATTGGCCCCATAATCACTTGTGACAATTATGGTTGAATCTTTAAGGCTGATTTCACCATTGATGTTGAACAAACCGGTTAGTCCTGCTGTTACAGTAATTCCTGCGGCATCAATTGCTCCCCCATCTGATGCACTGAGTGCAACAAAATTTGCTCCAACTGTTCCCCTGTGTATTTTGACAAGTGAATTCTTACCCTCTGCAGATACAGCAAAATACTTATCGTAAACGTCAACATCATACCGCTCTACGGTTTGCCCATTTTTTGCTTCAATTTTAGATTGTTTTTTGTCATCTTGTTCTGGTTGTTTAGGCTGTTCGGGCACTGGTTGTTCAGGCATTGGCTTGACAGGCGCTAATGATCCTTCCGCTACGGGTTTTTCAGCTTTGGGGGGTATAGGTGTTGGTGGCGCTTCTATGGCTGGTTTTGCATCCCCAGGTTTTGTAGGTTCTGTTCCTGTTTTTGGTTTTTCAGCTTCAGAATTTACAGGTATTGGTGGCATTTCGGATGTTGGTCTTGGAGATATCGATTGTGTGGCTGTAGGAGAACTCGTGGACATCTCTTCTGTGGTCGGACTTGTGGAAGAGAGGGATGGGCGTCGTCTAGATTTAGCACCTGCGCTCGCTGTTTCCATTTTAGGTTCTGTAACACCGTTTCCCGTGGAGTAAGGATTTTGAGAGGGAGCGCTGTTGGTTTCTCCAGTCTCAGAGTTTTTAGAGGATGTTTCTGTTGGATTTGTGGGCTTTTCAACTTCTTTAGAGTTGGAGTTTGTCGTTGTAGGAGATATGTTGCTAGAGGAAGAGGCGCTCACTGGCGTGTTGTGGCTTGTAGACGCTGTTTCTGGAGATGTGGCGCTTGTAGATAGATCCCTCTTCCGCTTCTTCGCTTTTGTATTGTCGGCTGTAATTTGTGCAGAGAAAGAATTTACGGTCGGTTGTGGAGTGGGTATTGCATTATAGGCATAAGATAGATTGGAAGAGGAGCAAAAGAGGACTCCAGAAACTGTGTATAATAAGAAGCTTTTCTTCATATAAATATATCCCTAAATATTTTCTCCCCCTTTTCTCAGAAAAAAATGGGATTGCTCCCATATGTTTTTTTATAAAATACAAAATAAAACATATGGGACAGTCGGTATATTTCAAGATATGAAGAAAAGTATTTTTAAAAGCGATAACGCATTCCAGCAGATACACTTATGCCAGTTTCACTAGCTTCTTTGAGTTTACGTTGATAACTGACATCACCATGAAGGGCGATATTTTGCGATAAATGGGCGTGAATACCCAAACCACCTTCAAGGCTTGTTCCTGTAGGAGAAAGTTGAAAACTGTTTTTATCAATCTGTACAGTATTATTGTTACCGAAACTATTTATAATATTTACTTTACCATAGAAGGAAACAGCCCCACCTTTGTTTTGTGTTAAACGTCCCCCAATACAGAGCAACCACTGAGAAGGATGCCCCATGTTCATTTTAAAGCTTTCTGTATCGGAAAGAACGCCAAGCATGAGACGCTGGTAAACAAATTGTGCTTGTGGTTCAAGTATTATTCCCTCAACAATATTGGGCAATTTTTTACCAAGGGTAGCAGAGGCGGCCAGTGTTTTTGTATTTTTGATGAGAGCGGTGGTGTTCTCGCCTTTTAAAATTCCATAGGAAAGAAATGCACTTGCATAGACGCCGCTATCATGCTGCATATGGCCATATGCGGTGAGGGACCATTTATCAAGTATATTTTTTTGCACTTCTTCTTTCTTCTTTGGGGTGAAAGCTAATTTGCCATATGTCCCCAAAAAACCAAAATCTGTGCTGGTATTTTGTTCTTCTAAAGCTATTAATGTGAGACCTGCTTGTAATGCGGCATAGCGAATATCGGTACTAGCACTCTTTTGTGGTGTCTGAGAGCTGGAATATAAGATACTTTTCTTAGCATAAGTAGAAAAGAAGACTCCTTGTTCTTTATGATCCTTTGCTTCAAACATCGTTATGCGTACGTTGTCTAATAATGTATTTTGATTGTTTACATCAGCAAATCCAATAGAAAACAGCGCATGAGGCATAGCCAAATAGTTCGCTTGTTGTGGGGTGAGAGCTTCGGTTGTTTCTTCAGGATTAGGCACGTCATGAGATAAAGCTGCAGTTTCTTTAACCTCTGCAAGCTGAAATGCGCTCTCAGTATTAGCGGAAGTTTGACTGGCAGATGCAACTTTGGTGGGCAAACTTACATGATCTGGTGATGAGGTAAGAGTTGTTTTTGATGATGTATTGTCTTTACCTTTTTGAGGAGCATTAGCAGAAGAGAATTCGTTGATAAAACCTTCTTTATTTCCATTGTGATCGATAAGAGATGGTTTCTTTTCTTTGGATGGAAGAGAAGGCAGAGAAGCCTCTCCTTTTTTTTCTGCGTTTTTTATAGTATCGGCGTTCCAAGTATCTATGAGTGCTGTGCGTATAGTATCGGAAAGTTCCGTGTTGTGTCCTTGTAAAGCCTGATCTATCTCTGCCGCTTTATGCAGTATTTCCGCTTTATTTTGTAGTTTATGCCACTCTTGATTGTTTTGCATTACCCATTGTCTGTGTGCGTCATTAACACGCTGTTGGTTATCAGCTTCAAGTATTGCTGCTGCCTGTGCCGCATCAGAAAGCGCTTTCTCATAGCCTTTTAATAAGTCTTCCGTCATTTTTAAGCGGTTTTGTTGCAAGTGACCAAGATAGGCATTGGCTTGTAGCATATACGGCAAATCCCTATAACTTTGTTCATACTTAATGCGGGAAAATTCATCATTGAGGCCCTTATTGAATTCATTTGTATGTGTACTAGAACCATAGAGACCGCTACCTAAAAACTGTCTATTAATACTATTTTTTATCTCACTTAATCCTCTTTTAAGTTCCTCATCAAAATGGGAATTTCCCTCCATCATGCCCCCCGAAGCTATCATCTCAAGATTTTTTTCTTCCTGCGTTGGAGTATTGATGAGATCAATGGCATGGCGATATTGCTCAGGTAATTTGATAATCTCTTCAAGTGTATGGCGCGTGTTCGGGCTTAAGCCAGAGGCATTACTTGTATAGGTTGCATTAAAATAAGAAAAAAACAAAGCACAAGCGGCTGTACATAATAATGAATGCTTTTTATGCATAGAAATGCTCCTGAGATATTTTTCTTTTTGATGAAGATTGAATCATTTAAGGCTGGTTTTCGTTTTTCGTAATGCACAAAACTATGCAGCGCTGTTGATCTTTCAGCGCTGCATATATTTTTAAAATAAAAATCAGAGATCTTTAAAAGCGATAACGCATTCCACCAGAGACATTCACTCCGGATACACCAGCTTTTTGAAGCTTATGTTGGTAATTTACATCAGCATGAAGGGCGATATTTTTTGAGAGTTGTGCGTTCACACCAAGACCACCTTCAAGAGATGTTCCCATCGTATCAAGATGGAAAGTATCACCAATTTGTACCGTGTTGTTGTCAGCAAAAGCTTTCATCACGTTTACTTTACCATAGAAGGAAACAACACGATCCTTTGCAGCAGGAAGCATAGTTTGCGTTAAACGCCCACCAACACGCACTAACCATTGATGAGGGTTCCCAAACTTCACTTCAAGATTATCGACATCTTTAAGAGTGCCAAGCATGAGATGTTGATAAATAAATTGTGCTTGTGGTTCAAAGACTAATCCTGGTGCACTGGTCACAAGTCTTTGTCCAATGGTAGCCGATGCACCAAGTGTATTCTTGTTATTCAATTCTGCAGCATCTCCTCTGAGAGCTGTTTTGATGTTCCCTTTGAGCATTCCATAGGAAAAGAGTGCATTGATGTAGATGCCATTGTCATGATTCAGATTACCATATGCAGCAAGTGACCATTTATCGAGTGTCGTCTTATCAGCACCTTTCATATCTTTCGGGGTGAAAGCTAATTTTCCGTATGTTCCCAAAAGACCAAAGTTTGTGATGACGTTTTGATCTTCTAGCGTGGCTAATGTCATACCTGCTTGTAAAGCTGTATACTGAAGATCAGCACCATAGCCATATTGCAATGGGGTATGATGAGAGGATAATGTCATCTTATTACCATAAGTGGATAAGAAGATTCCTCTGTTTTTATGATCCTTTGTGTCAAATGCTGTTGTGCGCATATTATTGATGAGTATATTTTGACTGTTCACATCAGCAAACTCGGCAGAGAAGAGAGCATTTCGCATGACCAAATAGCTTGCCACTTGTGGAACAAGAGCTGGAATTTTTCCTTCATCATCAAGGGTTTCTCTTTGCAAGCGGAAATCCCAGAAATCTTTATTCCCTCTCAAATGGCTTTGTGCAAGGACTGTTTTGTCATAGCTGGATGTGACTTTTTCTTTTCCAGCTTCCTTTTTTACTCCCTCAACAACATTTTCTTTTTTAACGTGGCGCGTGGAGTCTTTAGGACTGTTTTCTTCTGATTCTTGAACCACGTCTGCTAAACGATTTTGCGCACTATCTGCTTTTCCACGGCTTGATGTTGGTCCATAGGCATTGAGCGTATATTTATATGGTAAGCCTCCCATTGTGGTGTAACCATTTGCCAGTGTGAAGGCGCTTTCATCTGCTTTTCCAGAAACCTGAATGAGCGAGAGACCACGTTTGTTTAAGGGCGTGGAATCTGCAGCCATTAATACCTCACCTTTTGCAAGGTTTTGAACATGGACTGTTGTGGTTCCTGATACATTACCATGGACAAGAAGATGGTCAGCTTTTTGTTGTTCTTTAGGGAGACCATCACTCCATTCAATATTGAAATAAATATTTGCATGGCCCGTTGCATTATAAACGCTTGTTACCGCAGGCGCTCCACTTTCTTGCGCTTGAGATTCTGCAGCTTGTGGATATCTTCCTACATACAAGGTTTGATATTGATCTTTTGCTAAAGCATGCGGTGCATGAAATATAATAGAGCTATCGTTAAGATTTAGCTCTGAGATAACCGATTGTGCTCGTTGTTTAATATCAAGGAGCGTATATGGTTTAGATGGACTGTATTCATCCTCTACTTCGAATTGACTAGTTTTTAAGTACCATTTACTATCATCACTCAAAGTGAAAATCGTTGTATTCTCAGGAAAAGTTGTTGTTTTCCCTTCTATAGTTGAGTTCTCAGCAGTTAATGTGAGAGTTTTAGGTTTTGTATCTTCTGGTACAGTCTTGTTTTTTAATAACATTTCAGAACGAATTTCTGAATTTTTGAGATAAACCTCAGCAACAGATTTTGAAGAGTATGGTCCCGTAATACCAATACCATCTGTCATAAGAAGTTTTGTATTTACAAGAACTGCCCTATTGACAACTCTTTCTCCCTTTTTTACATGAGAATCTGGAATATGATCAAAGCGGATACCATAACTTTTATGCTGTCCGGTAACGCTTATAACTGAATCTTCAACATGGATTATACCATTATAAATTTCTAAGCCACGTGTACCGGCTTTTCCC
The DNA here is from genome assembly GCF_902162175.1 of Bartonella saheliensis. Taxonomy (NCBI): domain Bacteria; kingdom Pseudomonadati; phylum Pseudomonadota; class Alphaproteobacteria; order Hyphomicrobiales; family Bartonellaceae; genus Bartonella; species Bartonella saheliensis. Next base: position 6,016 of record NZ_LR607208.1, on the reverse strand, counting down.
ACGATTTTTTTAGCGTAGATGCGTCCACCTGTTGCTGCAGAAAGCAAGGTACTACCGGATTGCAACGTTGAATTAGTAATGACAACAACAGATTTGTCATCAGCGACCCCTGTAGTAAAATTACTGCGGACAAAAACATTATTAAAGGTTTTTTCTTCTCCTGCTTTATCTGCACGAACCATGACCATTGCAGGAGGTTGTGTATTTGCATAAGTTGAACCGCAATGAGAAAAAATCAAAGTTCCAGCAATTGTACATAACAAAAAGTTTTTCTTATAAATAGATTTCTTACACATAGATATGCCTTTAGTATTGGTATGCCTTTGATGCTTACTTCCTTCCCCTGATGGCGCAAGTAGCTGAGCGGTTCTTATATCATTATGTTTTTTATGTAAAGAACAAAACGACATATTATCCGGTGCTCTCTGTCGTTTAAAAATGAGGATTAGAAGATCTTTTAAAAGGATAGGCAAATCAGTGCATATTCTTTGCAGAAAACTTACTTGATAAAGCTGTGTTTTATACAGGCTCTCAATCAAGAGATTGTAAAATATGGCTTATGCAGCAGTTTGTTGTCGTGAAAGTTTTTACAGAGTTTTTGAGAGGACATATTATGCGCTTACAAAAAGCTTTCGGTGGATTTTCTTGCACATAGAAGAAGAAACATCGTGTGCATTGTATATTTAAATATAAAGTAAAAAAGCTAAAATACTGTGGATTTTTATCAGGATAGAAGGGGAGGGGTAAGAGTAGCCAATTTTACTTCATAAAGCCTGCTTTTTTGAGAGCTTTACTTCAATGTGGAGATGAAGCACTTTGTTACAAGCCGGAACCATCCTTATGTTTTTCAGCCTCCCATGTTGCGATAGCTCTTGCATTTGAGAGCATTCGTAAGAGCTATTGTTACTCTTTTCTTATCAAATTTATCTACACGCCAACTCTTCTTGTAGCGTGCTGCAAGCGAATGATTTTGATTGCTTCAAGATAAACAGGTTTGAGATGAGAGAAACTTACGGTATTCGTGGTTCTTATTTAATATGAATAATGCTGAATTCTTCATTATCCATCAATGTCTTGTTACATTTTCTTTGAGAGGAATTATTTTAAAAGTTTCCTATTTTAGGAAACTATATAGGCAAGTGCAAATCAATAAATTCTTATAGATAGTAAGTAGACTTATAGATAGTAAGTGGGATTTTGAAGGCAGAATAGTTACGCTTTGTCATATGTTCGGTAGATTGTAAAAAACAAAAAGACAGCAGATTGTGCTGTCTTTTTACTAAACGAACGGAATAACAATAGACTTGTTTTACTGCCTTTTCTTAAAACTGATAGCGTATTCCACCAGAGACATTCACTCCGGATACACCAGCTTTTTGAAGCTTATGTTGGTAATTTACATCAGCATGAAGGGCGATATTTTTTGAGAATTGTGCGTTCACACCAAGACCCCCTTCAAGAGATGTTCCCATCGTATCAAGATGGAAAGTGTCACCAATTTGTACTGTGCTGTTGTCAGCAAAAGCCTTCATCACGTTTACTTTACCATAGAAGGAAACGACACAATCTTTTGCAGCAGGAAGCGTAGTCTGCGTTAAACGTCCACCAACACGCACTAACCATTGATGTGGGTTTCCAAACTTCACTTCAAGATTATCGACATCTTTAAGAGTGCCAAGCATGAGATGTTGATAAATAAATTGTGCTTGTGGTTCAAAGACCAATCCTGACGCATTTGTCACAAGTTTTTGTCCAATGGTGGCCGATGCACCGACTGTATTCTTGTTATTCAATTCTGCAACATTTCCTGTGAGAGCTGTTTTGATATTTCCTTTGAGCATTCCATAGGAAAAGAGTGCATTGATGTAGAGGCCATTGTTAAGGTGCAAACCACTATATGCAGCAAGCGACCATTTATCGAGTGTCGTCTTATCAGCACCTTCCATATCTTTCGGGGTGAAAGCTAATTTTCCGTATGTTCCCAAAAGACCAAAGTTTGTGATGACGTTTTGGTCTTCTAACGTGGCTAACGTAACGCCTGCTTGTAAAGCTGTATACTGAAGATCAGCACCATAGCCATATTGCAATGGAGTACGATGAGAAGATGATGTCATCTTATTACCATAAGTGGATAAGAAGATTCCTCTGTTTTTATGATCCTTTGTGTCAAATGCTGTTGTGCGCATATTATTGATGAGTGCATTTTGGCTGTTCACATCAGCAAAACCAGCGGAGAATAGAGCAGTTGGCATGACCAAATAGCTTGCCACTTGCGGGACAGGAGCTGGAATTTTTCCTTCATCATCAAGGGTTTCTCTTTGCAAGCGGAAATCCCAGAAATCTTTATTTTCTTTCAAGTTTTTTTGTGCACTATCCGCTTTATTATGACTTGATGTTGCTTTCTCTTTTCCGTCTTTTACTCCCTCAACAGCAGTGCCTTTTATAACGTAGCGCGTGTAGTCTTTAAGATCGTTTTCTTCTGATTCTTGAGACACATCTGCTAAATGACTTTGCGCACTATCTGCTTTTCCACGGCTTGATGTTGGTCCATAGGCATTGAGCGTATATTTATATGGTGAGCTTCCCATTGTGGTGTAACCATTTGCCAGTGTAAAAGCATGTTCATCTGTTTCTCCAGAAACCTGAACGAGCGAGAGACCACGTTTGTTTAAGGGCGTGGAATCTTCAGCCGTTAATGGCTCACCTTTTGCAAGGTTTTGAACATGGACTGTTGTAGTACCTGATACATTACCATGAACGAGAAGACGGTCAGCTTTTTGTTTTTCTTTAGGGAGACCATCACTCCATTCGATATTGAAATAAATATTTGCATGGCCTGTTGCGCGGTAAGCAGTCGCTACAGTGGGGACCATATCACTCTCTGATTTATAGACCTCAGCGGTTCGCCCTACACTCAAGGTTTGATACTGACCCTTTGCTAAAGTATGCGGTGCATGAAACATAATAGAGCTATTATTAAGATTTAGTTCTGAAACAGTAGACAGAGCGCGGTGTTTAATGTCACTGAGATCATAGTTGAAGGTACTAAAATCAGTATCTACATCTTCCTCACTAACTTTTAAGTGCCATTTACTGTTATTGTTTAGAGAAAGAATCGTTGTATTTATTTTTAAAGTTCTTGCTCTTCCTTCTAAAACCGAATTATCAGCGGTTAGTCTGAGAGAAACAGGAAGAGTGTCGTCATCATGATATTTACGCTTTGTTTTATTTCTCAATAAGACATCAGCAAGAATTTCTGAATTTTTGAGATAAACCTCAGCAACAGATTTGGATTCATAAGGTCCACGAATACCGACGCCATTTTGTACAAGAATTTTGCTGTTGATAAGACTAATATGATTAACAACTTTTTCACCATTTTTTAGCTTATTTTTCGGGGTTTCGTAAATAAGGATACCAGTACCAGCACTCCCTTTTTGGACGGTTATAGTTGAATCTTCAACCTCTATGGTACCGTTTGTTGTTCTTAAACCTACGTATATCGAATTCGCATCAATTCCTTTAGCGTGAATGATTCCACCTTTTGATGCATAAAGAGCACTTAATTCTGTGTGTATTGTCGCGTCTGTAATTGTGACTACTGCTCCGTCAGTTGCAGATACTGCAGGACCCTTACCGCGAACAAAAACATTATTGAAGGTTTTTTTCTCTTTATTATTTACCTCAAATTCATTAATAATTTTAGGAGGTTGTGTATTTGCATAAGTTGAACCGCAATGAGAAAAAATCAAAGTTCCAGCAATTGTACATAACAAAAAGTTTTTCTTATAAATAGATTTCTTACACATAGATATGCCTTTAGTATTGGTATGCCTTTGATGCTTACTTCCTTCCCCTGATGGCGCAAGTAGCTGAGCGGTTCTTATATCATTATGTTTTTTATGTAAAGAACAAAACGACATATTATCCGGTGCTCTCTGTCGTTTAAAAATGAGGATTAGAAGATCTTTTAAAAGGATAGGCAAATCAGTGCATATTCTTTGCAGAAAACTTACTTGATAAAGCTGTGTTTTATACAGGCTCTCAATCAAGAGATTGTAAAATATGGCTTATGCAGCAGTTTGTTGTCGTGAAAGTTTTTACAGAGTTTTTGAGAGGACATATTATGCGCTTACAAAAAGCTTTCGGTGGATTTTCTTGCACATAGAAGAAGAAACATCGTGTGCATTGTATATTTAAATATAAAGTAAAAAAGCTAAAATACTGTGGATTTTTATCAGGATAGAAGGGGAGGGGTAAGAGTAGCCAATTTTACTTCATAAAGCCTGCTTTTTTGAGAGCTTTACTTCAATGTGGAGATGAAGCACTTTGTTACAAGCCGGAACCATCCTTATGTTTTTCAGCCTCCCATGTTGCGATAGCTCTTGCATTTGAGAGCATTCGTAAGAGCTATTGTTACTCTTTTCTTATCAAATTTATCTACACGCCAACTCTTCTTGTAGCGTGCTGCAAGCGAATGATTTTGATTGCTTCAAGATAAACAGGTTTGAGATGAGAGAAACTTACGGTATTCGTGGTTCTTATTTAATATGAATAATGCTGAATTCTTCATTATCCATCAATGTCTTGTTACATTTTCTTTGAGAGGAATTATTTTAAAAGTTTCCTATTTTAGGAAACTATATAGGCAAGTGCAAATCAATAAATTCTTATAGATAGTAAGTAGACTTATAGATAGTAAGTGGGATTTTGAAGGCAGAATAGTTACGCTTTGTCATATGTTCGGTAGATTGTAAAAAACAAAAAGACAGCAGATTGTGCTGTCTTTTTACTAAACGAACGGAATAACAATAGACTTGTTTTACTGCCTTTTCTTAAAACTGATAGCGTATTCCGCCTGTAAAGCTTGCTCCAGATATACCTGTTTTTTGCAGCTTTTGTTGATAGCTCACATCACCATGAAGTGAGACGTTTGAAGACAATTGTGCATTAATACCAAGCCCACCTTCAAGGAAAGAACCCATAGGATCAAGTTTATAATCCTTGTCAATAGAGATTACTTGATCATCGCCAAATGTTTTGAGGGCATTGACTTTTCCATAGAAGGAAACAGCACGTCCATCTTCAGCAGTGGCAATGGTTTTTGTCAAGCGTCCACCAACACGGATCATCCATTGATGAGGATTGTTCATATCGATGGTAAAGTGATCGGCATCTGAAATTGTATCAAACGCCAAATGTTGATAGGCAAGTTGTGCTTGGGGTTCAAATGTTACTCCTGCAATACCGGTAGCAAATTGTTTTCCAACAGTTGTGGAGATGTTCAACATTTTGGCATTTTTCAATTTTGCTGTTGTTCCAATGATGGCATTGGTGATTTCTCCCTTTATAGTGCCGTAGGATAAAAGAGTATCAAGATAGAAACCATTGTCATGCTGTATACTGGTATAGGCTGTGAGTGACCATTTATCTAGCGTACTCTTCCCAGCATCTTTCATATTCTTTGGAGTGAAAGAAAGCTGTCCGTAAGTTCCTATAAGACCGAAATGTGTTGTGGTATTTTGCCCTTCTCGCACTGTGAAGTTCACTCCTCCTTGTAGAGCAGCATAGCGAAGATGCGCACCGCTATAACCATATTGGCGAGGAGCGTTTTCAGAGGAGAAGTTTCCTGTACTTCCATAGGTGTATAAGAAGAAACCACTCTGTTTTTCTTGTCCTTTTTCTATGACAGATGTTCTGAGATGAGCTAACAAGGCGTTTTGCTTCGCCATATCGGTTAAGCCGGTATAGAAGAGGGCATTTGGCATGACCAAATAGCTTGCCATTTGAGGTACGACGGCTTGCACATTTTGCTCAGGACCAGAGTTGGAACCAGAGCCACCGGTCTCTGGGCCAGATCCTTCTGGGTTAGTGCTACCACCGTTACCTTGACCAGATCCTTCTGGGTTAGTGCTACCACCGTTACCCTGACCAGATCCTTCTGGGTTAGTGCTACCACCGTTACCCTGACCAGATCCTTCTGGGTTAGTGCTACCACCGTTACCCTGACCAGATC
>NZ_LR607207.1:0-48188 GCF_902162175.1 Bartonella saheliensis | reverse complement strand
TTGGACCACTGGTGAAAACGGTTATGACACGCTGCATTCATTGTACACGTTGTGTCCGTTTTACAACAGAAGTAGCAGGTATTTCTGAACTTGGCTTGATCGGTCGTGGTGAAGATGCTGAAATTACGACATATCTTGAAAAAGCTATGACATCTGAGTTACAGGGCAATGTTATTGATCTTTGTCCAGTAGGCGCTTTAACTTCAAAGCCTTATGCATTTCATGCACGTCCTTGGGAGTTGATTAAAACAGAGTCGATTGATGTTATGGACGCACTTGGGAGTGCGATCCGCATTGATAGTCGTGGTCGTGAAGTCATGCGGATTATGCCGCGGACAAATGAAGATGTAAATGAGGAATGGATCTCTGATAAGACGCGTTTTATTTGGGATGGGTTGCGTACGCAGCGGCTTGATAGACCATATATACGCAAAGATGGAAAACTTCAGCCTGTAAGTTGGGCAGAAGCTTTTGAAAAGATTAAAATGGTGGTTTCTAAAACCTTGCCAGAAAAAATAGGGGCAATTGCAGGGGACCTTGCTTCTGTTGAAGAAATGTATGCCCTTAAAGCATTACTGATCTCGTTGGGTTCTAAGCTCTTTGATTGTCGTCAACGAGGTGTTGCTTTGTCGCCAGAGTTTGGACGTTCGAGTTATATTTTTAATCCTACAATTGCAGGAATTGAACAGGCTGACGCATTGCTTATTGTGGGCTCTAATCCACGCCATGAAGCTGCTGTTTTAAATGCACGTATTTTAAAACGCCAGCGGATGGGAAATTTTCCTATCGCGCTTATTGGAGAGGAAGTCGATTTACGTTATCCTTATGCTTATCTTGGATCTGGGGGTGATGCTTTAAAGACACTTATTGGTAGAGAAAATGCTTTTTTTAACGTTTTAAAAGAAGCAAAGAGGCCTCTTATTCTTATCGGAGAGGGGGCGATTTGCGGAAATGAAGGCTTATCTGTTTTAAAAAACCTTGCTAAATTAGCGGATAATATTGGTGCTCTTAGTGAAGAATGGAATGGGTTTGGGATTCTTCATAATGCAGCGTCAATCGTTGGAGGGTTAGACATAGGCTTTACGTCTCAGCTTGGGGTTGCAAATATTCTTAAAACCTGTGAGGTTTTATTTTTGCTTGGTGCTGATGAAGTTGAATTGGCCAATATAAAAGCTTTTAAAATTTATATTGGTAGCCATGGTGATAATGGTGCACATGCTGCTGATGTTATTTTACCTGCATCAACTTATACTGAAAAATCAGGGCTTTATGTGAATACAGAAGGGCGTGTGCAAATGACAAATCGGGCTGGTTTTGCTCCAGGTGAAGCAAAAGAAGATTGGGCTATTTTGCGTGCCTTATCGGATGTTTTAGGACAAAGGCTCCCCTTTGATTCTCTTTCCCAATTAAGACAATGCTTATTTAATGATTACCCACATCTTTGTGCCATTGATGATATAATACCTTCTGATATCAGTGGTCTTAAGGCACTTGGTTCAAAAATGGTTTCCCTAGAAGGTCAAGCATTTACTTCTATGGTTAAAGACTTTTATTTGACAAATCCGATAGCACGTGCTTCTGCCGTTATGGCTGAATGTTCATCTCTTGCAAAAAGCCGTGCTATGCAAGCTGTAGAGTAAGGGCAAAGGAAGAGGAATAATGATGTATGATTTCTTTATGACTTGGCTGTTGCCATTACTTGTTATTGTTGGGAAAACACTTCTTCTTTTAGTCGTTCTGTTGGTTTTAGTTGCTTATCTTCTCTATGCAGATAGAAAGATTTGGGCAGCTGTACAATTGCGGCGTGGTCCCAATGTTGTTGGTCCGTGGGGATTACTACAGTCTTTTGCAGATTTAATTAAATTTGTTGTGAAAGAACCTATTATTCCAGCAGGTGCAAATAAGGGTGTTTTTCTTTTAGCTCCTTTTGTTTCAGCAACGCTTGCTTTATCAACTTGGGCTGTTATCCCTGTCAATGAGGGGTGGGAAGTTGCAAAGATTAATGTTGGATTGCTTTATATCTTAGCCATTTCATCTCTTGAAGTTTATGGTGTTATTATGGGGGGATGGGCATCAAATTCAAAATATCCTTTCTTAGGAGCTCTTCGTTCGGCAGCCCAAATGGTTTCTTATGAAGTTTCTATTGGTTTTGTGCTTGTGACTGTCATTTTAGTAAGTGGTTCATTGGATCTTACAACAATTGTTCTTAAACAAGCAAATGGCCTTGGTACAACTCTAGGTCTTCCTTTTAACAGTTTTCTCGATTGGAATTGGCTCATTCTTTTTCCAATGTTTATTATCTTTTTTATTTCTGCACTTGCAGAAACAAATCGTCCTCCATTTGATTTAGTGGAAGCAGAATCTGAGCTTGTTGCTGGTCATATGGTAGAATATTCTTCAACGCCATATATGCTCTTCTTTCTTGGTGAATATGTTGCTATTGTTTTAATGTGCGCATTAACAACCATTTTATTTTTAGGCGGTTGGTTGCCTCCTTTAGATGTTTGGTGGCTTAATTGGGTTCCCGGTGTCATTTGGTTTGTTTTAAAAGTTTGCTTTGTATTTTTTTGGTTTGCTATGGTCAAAGCTTTTGTTCCACGTTATCGTTATGATCAACTCATGCGGCTTGGTTGGAAGGTTTTTCTTCCTCTCTCACTGGCAATGGTTGTGATAACTGCGGCTTTTTTAAAGTTTACGAATTTCGTTTAAGAGGAGTTTTTATGATGTCAGTTTTTTTTCAGGCAGCAAAGTCACTTCTTCTCTTAGAGTTTATGAGTGCTTTTTTCTTAGCCATGCGTCAATTTTTTGCAGCAAAGCCTACGATTAATTATCCTTATGAGAAGGGTTTTGTTTCTGAGCGTTTCCGTGGAGAACATGCACTTCGTCGTTATCCAAATGGTGAAGAACGCTGTATTGCTTGTAAATTATGTGAAGCAATTTGCCCTGCACAAGCAATTACCATTGAAGCAGGACCGAGGCGTAATGACGGTACACGGAGGACTGTCCGTTATGATATAGATATGGTTAAGTGTATTTACTGTGGTTTTTGTCAAGAAGCTTGTCCCGTTGAAGCTATTGTAGAAGGGCCAAATTTTGAATTTGCTACAGAAACGCGAGAAGAACTGTATTATGATAAAGAAAAGCTTTTAAGCAACGGAGATCGCTGGGAGCGAGAAATTGCTCGCAATATATTGATAGATGCACCTTATCGTTAAGTGTATCATTTGAGGTATCGGATAATTTTTCCGATAAATTGTAATCTGGTATGAAGTTTGTACCAATTGTTTAAATAATTAAGGAGAAGCCTATGCTAACAGGTCTAGCGGCGGCATTTTTCTATTTGTTTGCTTTTATTATGCTAACAAGTGCAGTGATTGTTATTACAGCACGCAATCCTGTGCATTCTGTTTTATTTTTAATCCTTGCATTTTTTAATGCCGCAGCTTTATTTTTGCTTGCAGGAGCAGAGTTTTTGGGGCTTATTCTCCTCGTTGTTTATGTTGGAGCTGTCGCTGTTTTATTTTTATTTGTCGTTATGATGCTTGATGTTGATTTTGCTGAGTTTAAAAGTGGTGCTCTTCGATATGCGCCTATAGGCGCTCTTATTGGCGTTATTATCGCTGTGGAATTGATAATTGTTTTTATGAGTAGCCATTTTTCTCCAATTCTTAAAACGCATGTTATACAGCCAATGCCAGACTTAGGGCAGCGAACAAATACACAGGCATTAGGCGATATTCTCTATACGGATTATGTTTTCTATTTTCAAATTGCTGGAATAATTTTATTAGTTGCAATGATTGGTGCTATTGTTTTAACACTTCGCCATAAATCGGGTGTCAAACGACAATCCATTGCAGAGCAAGTTTCTAGAACGGTAGAAAGTGCCATTGAAATCAAGCAAGTTGAATCAGGTAAAGGTATTTAAGGGGGGCTATGGCTATGCATATCGATATTGCGCATTATCTCACTGTTTCTGCTTTGATGTTTACAATTGGTATTGCTGGAATTTTTCTTAACAGAAAAAATGTAATCATTATTTTAATGTCTATTGAGCTTATATTACTCTCCGTTAATATAAATTTTGTTGCATTTTCGGCATTTCTTCATGATCTTGTAGGGCAGATATTTGCTTTATTTGTCTTAACGGTAGCAGCTGCTGAAGCCGCCATTGGTTTGGCAATTCTTGTTGTTTTCTTCCGTAATCGTGGTTCTATTGCGGTTGAAGATGTTAACGTAATGAAAGGCTAACCAGTGATGTATTATACGATCGTCTTTCTTCCGCTTTTGGGTTTTTTAATTGCGGCATTAGGTGGAAAAACTATAGGAGATCGTGCAAGCGAGTTGATAACATGTAGCTTTATGGTGATTGTTGCCATATTGTCGTGGGTAGCATTTTTGAATATTGCACTTGGTCATGCTTCAGTGGTTGATATCTTAGTTTTGCATTGGCTCGATGTTGGTGATTTAAGCTTTGACTGGGCTCTTCATATTGATACATTAACAGCTGTTATGCTTATTGTTGTAAACAGTGTTTCGGCATTAGTGCATATTTATTCAATTGGTTATATGCATCATGATCCTTCAAGGTCTCGTTTTTTTTCTTATCTTTCTCTCTTTACATTTATGATGCTGATGTTGGTAACATCCAATAATTTGATCCAGATGTTTTTTGGTTGGGAAGGTGTGGGACTTGCTTCTTATTTGCTTATTGGTTTTTGGTTTCAGAGAGATTCTGCGAATAAAGCAGCAATGAAAGCTTTTGTGGTTAATCGTGTTGGAGACTTTGGTTTTCTGTTAGGAATTTTTAGTGTTTTTGTTTTATTCCAATCAGTTGATTTTGCCTCTATTTTTGCAAAAGCTGCAGACCATAACTTTATACAAAATATGACATTTTTAGGTTGGCAGCTTGATGGGCAAGCAGCAATCACTGTTACATGTCTTTTGTTATTTATTGGTGCGATGGGTAAATCAGCACAATTTCTTTTACATACTTGGCTTCCTGATGCCATGGAAGGACCAACACCTGTCTCAGCGCTTATTCATGCCGCTACAATGGTCACAGCTGGTGTTTTTATGGTTGCGCGTATGTCACCAATTTTTGAACTGTCTTCGATTGCTTTGACCGTGATTATTATTATTGGAGCCACGACTGCGTTTTTTGCAGCAACTGTAGGATTGGTGCAGAATGATATTAAACGTGTTATTGCTTATTCTACATGTTCTCAACTCGGGTATATGTTTGTCGCTCTTGGTGTTGGAGCTTATGGAGCAGCTGTTTTTCATCTTTTTACCCATGCTTTTTTTAAGGCTCTCTTGTTTCTTGGTGCGGGTTCTGTCATTCATGCTGTATCCGATGAACAAGATATGCGAAAAATGGGTGGCTTACGCAAGCATATAAAGGTCACTTATTGGATGATGATGGTAGGAACCATTGCATTAACCGGTGTTGGAATCCCAGGAACAATTTTTGGAACGGCTGGTTTTTTCTCTAAGGATGCGATTATAGAGTCCGCTTTTGCATCGCATAATATTGCTTCAGGATATGCTTTTTATCTCCTTGTTTTTGCGGCCTTTTTAACAAGCTTTTATTCATGGCGGCTTATTTTTATGACATTTCATGGGAAGCCACGAGCAACAGCTGATGTTATGCATCATGTACATGAATCACCTCCAGTTATGTTAATGCCACTGTTTATTTTATCTCTTGGGGCAATATTTGCGGGTGTTATTTTTCAGCCTCACTTTTTTGGTGACTTTTATGATGCTTTTTGGAAGGGAGCATTATTTACAAGCAGCCACAATCATATTCTTCATGATGCCCACCATGTTTTTAATTGGGTAAAATGGTCGCCATTTATAGCAATGGTTCTTGGATTTATGTTCGCCTATTTGTTCTATATTTCTTTTCCTTCTCTTCCCAAGAAAATGGCTCGTCTTATGCCAGGATTATATCAATTTCTTTACCAAAAATGGTATTTCGATCAATTATATAACTTTTTGTTTGTTCGTCCTGTCTTTAAGATTGGTTCTTTTCTTTGGAAAGTGGGGGATGGTAAAATTATTGATGGTCTAGGTCCTAATGGTATCGCAGCACGTGTTGTTGATATTACAAATAGAGTTGTTCGGATGCAAACAGGCTATCTTTACCACTATGCATTTGCGATGCTTATAGGTATTGCATTGCTGATTACATGGATGATGATCGGGGGCGTAAACTAATGACCGATTGGCCTATTCTTTCTACGGTTACATTTTTGCCACTTGTGGGTGTACTGCTTATTTTGTTTATCAAAGATGATAGTGAAGCTGCGCGCCATAATATACGCAATGTCGCATTTTTTACGACGATATTTGTTTTTATTATTTCTTTGATTATTTGGATAGGATTTGATTCTAGCAACCCGAATTTTCAAATGGTTGAAAAATTCAGTTGGCTAGGGGATGGCATTAGCTATCACATGGGGATTGATGGTATTTCGATTCTTTTTGTTGTTCTCTCTGCTTTTCTTTTGCCTTTTTGTATTTTAGCAAGTTGGGAGAGTGTTAAAGAGAGATTAAAAGCTTATATGATTGCTTTTCTTCTTCTTGAAGTTGCCATTATTGGAGTCTTTTGTGCTCTTGATGCAATATTATTTTATGTTTTTTTTGAAGGTAGCCTCATTCCAATGTTTATCATTATAGGGGTGTGGGGTGGTGCACGTCGTGTTTATGCTAGTATAAAATTTTTCTTATATACTTTACTTGGTTCAGTGCTTATGCTGGTTGCCCTTATGGCTATGTATTGGCAGGCAGGGACACTTGATATACCAACTTTACTCAATTATCAGTTTCCAGCCCATATGCAAATATGGTTATGGTTGGCATTTTTTGCTTCTTTTGCTGTTAAAATGCCGATGTGGCCAGTTCATACCTGGCTCCCTGATGCTCATGTGGAAGCACCGACAGCAGGTTCTGTTATTTTAGCTGGTGTCTTACTCAAATTGGGTGGGTATGGTTTTCTTCGTTTTTCTTTACCTATGTTTCCTATTGCTTCAGCAGATTTTGCACCTTTTATTTTCACATTATCGCTTATTGCAATTATCTATACCTCATTGGTTGCACTTGTTCAAAGTGACATCAAAAAACTTATTGCATACTCCTCCATAGCCCATATGGGGTATGTGACGATGGGTATTTTTGCTGCGAATGAACAAGCTATCCAAGGGGCTATTTATCAGATGCTATCGCACGGAATTGTTTCCGCAGCTTTATTTCTTTGTGTTGGGGTGATCTACGATCGCTTGCATACGCGTGAAATTTCAGCGTTTGGTGGTTTAGTGAATAATATGCCCAAATATGCTGTTGTTTTCTTAATCTTTACGATGGCAAATGTCGGTCTCCCTGGAACTTCAGGATTTTTGGGTGAGTTTTTAACCTTAATAGGTGTTTTTCAAGTGAATAAATTAGTTGTTATTTTAGCGACAACAGGTGTTATCTTATCAGCAGCCTATGCCCTTTATCTCTATCGGCGTGTGGTTTTTGGTTCCTTGGATAAAGAAAGTTTAAAAGTATTGCTAGATCTCTCTTCAAGGGAAAAATTTATTCTTTACCCGATGGTTATTCTTACAATATTCTTTGGTATCTATCCAACGCCACTTCTTAAAGCGACGGCGTTTTCCGTAGAAGCCCTCATCAATAAATTACACTAGATAAGGGAAGAATTCTCATGAAAAGTGAAATAATAACACAATTAGTCTTAATTCTTCCAGAGATTTTAATTGCATTAGGGGGAGTAGTGTTGCTTTTGGTTGGTGTTTATTCCAATGCACGTGCTTCTTTAACGGTGACAGGATTAGCGATGGCTCTTCTTGTGGCAACCATTATTATTCTTATCGTTTTTCCAAAGACTGGCTTATTTCAAACCAATGCGCTTATTATTGACTCTTTTGGTCGTTATATGAAAATTTTGACGCTTATTGGTGCACTTTTTGCTCTTATTATGTCTGTTGGTTTTGCGAGTGCGCAAAAGTTCAATATATTTGAATTTCCAGTGCTTGTTCTTTTAGCAACCCTTGGCATGATGTTGATGATTTCAGCGGGGAATATGCTGTCACTTTATATGGGATTAGAACTACAGTCCTTAGCTTTATATGTTTTAGCTGCGATTAATCGTAATAATGTAAAATCTTCTGAAGCTGGTATAAAGTATTTTGTTTTGGGAGCATTATCTTCAGGAATGCTGCTTTATGGCATTTCTTTGCTTTATGGTTTTTCCGGTCAAATTGGTTTTCACGAAATTGCTCTTGCTTTAAAAGGTGAAAATTTACAATTGGGCGTTATTTTTGGAATTGTATTTATTTTAGCTGGTTTAGCTTTTAAAATTTCTGCTGTTCCATTTCATATGTGGACACCTGATGTTTACGAAGGTGCCCCAACACCGATTACAGCATTTTTTGCTGGTGCGCCTAAAGTTGCTGCAATGGCCTTAATCATCCGTATTATTGTGATGACCTTTATTCCCCTAGGGCGAGTTGATAGCGCGATGCCTGCATGGCAACAAATTTTGGTCTTCATGGCACTTGCATCAATGATCCTTGGTGCGTTTGCTGCAATTGGTCAAAATAATATTAAGCGCTTAATGGCTTATTCATCGATCAGCCATATGGGCTATGCACTTGTTGGTTTATCGGCTGGAGATATGCTTGGGGTAAAAAGTGTTATTCTTTATATGACCATTTATCTTGGTGTTACTCTTGGCTCATTTGCTTTTATTCTTGGAATGCGATCTCAGAGTGGTAATGTTGAAAATATTTATGATCTTTCAGGATTAGCAAAGACAAATCCGTTTATGGCAATTGTCATGACAATACAGCTTTTCTCGCTAGCCAGTATACCCCCTATGGCTGGTTTTTTCGGGAAGTGGTATACATTTTCTGCTGCTGTTCATGCTGGACTTACTCCCCTTGCTATTGTTGGTATGATAGCTTCCGTCATTGGTGCTTTTTACTATTTACGGGTTATTAAAATTATGTGGTTTGATGATGCAAAAGCGCATTTCGTTATCTTATCAAAAGAGCTTCAGTTTTGTCTTGGTCTTTCCGCATTATTTATTTTATTTTACACCTTTTTGGGAATTTGGTTTGCTGAATTGGCAGAAAAAGCAGCCGCTGCATTATTTTAATGAATATGGTTTATATTTTATCAGATTTTGCAAAGAAACAAGGATACACTGTTGAATCGTACGAAAGTGTTGATTCTACAAATCTCATTGCACAACGAAAAGCGCAAGCAGGTCACAAAGGTTATCTTTGGATTGTTGCGCAAGAACAATTCCAGGGAAGGGCAAGGAGAGGCAGGAGTTGGGCTAGTCCAAAAGGGAACCTTTATTCTAGTCTATTGTTAATGGATGATCTTGTTCATCAAACCGCTGCTCAACTTGGTTTTGTTGCTGGAGTCAGTGTGGCAGAGGCAATAAAACAATTTATAAAAGATGAAAAGAAAACAAACAATATTGTAAGCTTAAAATGGCCAAATGATATTTTGCTCAGAGGTGCAAAAAGCTCTGGAATTTTGCTCGAGATTTTAAAATTACCATCACAACAAGATATATTGGTTATTGGTATTGGAATAAATGTGAAACATCATTATGAAGATGGTCC
Source organism: Bartonella saheliensis (assembly GCF_902162175.1). Taxonomy (NCBI): domain Bacteria; kingdom Pseudomonadati; phylum Pseudomonadota; class Alphaproteobacteria; order Hyphomicrobiales; family Bartonellaceae; genus Bartonella; species Bartonella saheliensis. Next base: position 38,547 of record NZ_LR607207.1, on the reverse strand, counting down.
CTATCTCACTTCAAGCTTAAAGAATATTGGTTTGCATATTGAACCAGAACAATTATTTACAGTTTTGACAGAGTATTTTGCTAAAAATTATCTGCTTTGGAAGCAGCTTGGAGGATGTGATATAATCCGCAAAAAATGGCTTTTATATTCTGCTCACCTTGGGCAATACATCAAAATAACTAATGATGAAAAAACTATTGAGGGTATTTTTGAGGGGCTTGATCGTGATTTTAACTGCATCATAAAACAAAAAAATGGTGAGACAAGTATTATAACAGCTGGAGATGTTCATTTTGGTTCGGCAGCTTCTGTTCATGAAAATCGTTATTAATTTATAAAATTTTATTTTACCATCAGATTATCTTAATGATTTAGGAGATGTTTATGGTTGCAACCAATAAGAATGAGTTTGTTTTTTTACCTCTGGGAGGTGTAGGTGAAATAGGGATGAATTTGGCTGCTTATGGATTTGGCTCCCAAAATCTTCGTGAATGGTTGCTTGTTGATATGGGTGTTAGTTTTGCTGGCTCTGAACTACCGGGAGTCGATCTTATTCTCCCTGATATTCGTTTTCTAGAAAGTGAAAAACATAATATACGTGGTCTCATTTTAACACATGCTCATGAAGATCATTATGGGGCTGTTCTTGATTTATGGCCAAAGTTACAAGTTCCAGTTTATTGTACAGCTTTCACAGCAGGGTTATTGGAGAGTAAAAGGCAATCAGATTTTGAATCTCATAAAATGTCATTTAATATTTTTCAAGCAGGGGATTGTTTCCATATTGGTCCCTTTGCCATAGAGTCTATTGCTGTTAACCATTCGATACCAGAGTCTGTATCTTTAGCCATTACAACGTCTTTGGGAACTGTAATCCATACGGGTGATTGGAAAATTGATCATACTCCTTCGCTTGGGGCTGTAACGGATGAAAAAAGATTTCGAGCATTAGGCGATAAAGGCGTTTTAGCATTGCTTTGTGATTCCACAAACGCATGTCGAGATGGTATATCTCCATCAGAGCAGCAGGTCCAAACCAGTCTTTCTGAGATTATTTCGAAAGCTGAAGGGCGTGTTGCAATAGCAACTTTCGCTTCTAATATTGGTCGGATACGTTCTATTTCTCTAGCTGCTCAAGCTGTTGGGCGTAAGGTTCTTGTTATTGGGCGTTCCCTTAAGCGAAGTATTATGGTTGCACAAGAGCTTGGTTATATGGATGGGTTAGCGCCCTTTGTAACGGAAGATGATTATGGTTATATCCCACGGAAAGAACTTGTTTTAATTGTCACAGGGAGCCAAGGTGAACCATGTGCTGCTTTGGCTAAGCTGTCACGTGAGGGAATGAGGAATATTGCGCTTTCCACTGGTGATACTGTGATTTATTCATCACGAAGTATTCCAGGAAACGAAAAAGCGATTCTTGATATACAAAATCGCTTCATCGATTTAGGTATTAAAGTTATTACGAATGAAGATGCACTTGTTCATGTTTCAGGTCATCCCCGTCGTTCAGAACTCTTACAGATATATGATTGGATAAAACCACAGATACTTGTGCCTGTGCATGGTGAGGCAATGCATCTTACGGCTCAAGCTGCTTTAGCGCGTCAAGCAGGGATTAAAATTGTTAGGGATATTAGAAATGGTGATATGCTGCGTCTTGCACCAACACCTGTAGAAGTTATTGATCAAGTGCCTGTTGGTCGTATTTATAAGGATGGCTGTCTTCTTGGAGATGAGTATGAGCTAGGGATTCGTGAGCGTAGAAAATTAAGTTACGCTGGTCATGTTGCTGTTTCTCTCCATATGAATAGCAAGCATGAGTTGTTGGGTGATGTCGGTTTAAGCATATTTGGACTCCCAGAGAGTAATGGAGAGGGGGAAAAATTAAAAGATATTCTTTTAGAGGTTGTAGAAAATACAGTTTATAACATTCCACGCATGAAGCGGAAAAATAATGATCTTGTTAGGGAAGCAACACGGCGCGCAATGAGAGCAGCTGTTTATGAAATTTGGCAAAAAAAACCTCTCTGTACAGTTTTTTTACATCAGTCAAAATAAAGCATTTCCATATTAGGTTATTAAAAAGGAGAGCATTCTTATTTTATTGCTCAATAAGAAAAATAGAGAATAAGCATAATAAATTTTTAAACAATAAGATCGTTATATTTGCAAGTATTCAGAATACGGCTATAGATGAAGAGAGGTATGTTAAATTGTTTCAATATGATAGATCTGAGTAGGAGTTAATTATTTCAATGCGTCTTTCTCAATATTTCCTTCCCCTTTTAAAAGAGAATCCTAAAGAAGCAGAAATTGTTTCTCACCGCTTCATGTTGCGTGCTGGGATGATTCGACAACAAACATCAGGGATTTATTCTTGGCTTCCTTTGGGAAAAAAAGTGCTTGATAAAGTTTGTAAAATTATTCGTGAAGAGCAAGAACGAGCTGGTGCAATAGAAATATTGATGCCTACAATTCAATCTGCTGATCTTTGGCGTGAAAGTGGTCGTTATGATGATTACGGTTTGGAAATGCTCCGCATTAAAGATCGTCAAAAGCGTGATTTACTTTATGGTCCGACCAATGAAGAGATGGTGACAGATATTTTTCGCTCCTATGTTCGTTCTTATAAAGATCTTCCACTTAATTTGTACCATATTCAATGGAAATTTCGTGATGAAATTCGTCCACGTTTTGGTGTGATGCGAGCACGAGAGTTTTTAATGAAAGATTCTTATTCTTTTGATCTTGATTATGAAGGCTCTAAAACATCTTATAATCGTATGTTTGTTGCTTATTTACGCACTTTTTCTCGCCTTGGCTTAAAAGCAATTCCTATGCGTGCAGATACAGGTCCAATAGGGGGAGAACTTAGTCATGAGTTTATCATTTTGGCTGAAACGGGAGAGAGCGCGATCTTCTGTGATAGACAATTTCTTGAACTGAACGTTCCCCACAGTTCAATCGATTTTAGTGATAAAGCTGTTTTAGATGATACTGTTAAAGAATGGACATCTTTTTATGCAGCGACAGAAGAAATGCATAATGAAGAAGAGTGGGCTAAAGTTTCTGAGGAAAATCGTCTTTCAGCGCGTGGTATTGAAGTCGGACATATTTTTCACTTTGGTACGAAATATTCTGCTCCCATGGGAGCAAAAGTTATGGGACAAGATGGAAAAGAGCATGTGGTTTCTATGGGATCTTATGGGATTGGACCTTCACGTCTTGTTGCCGCCGCTATTGAGGCTTCTCACGATGAAAAGGGGATTATTTGGCCAAAGTCGATGGCACCGTTTGATTTTGGAATTATCAATATGAAACCCGATGATGAAAAATGTACAAAAGCATGTGAGTTTCTCTATCAGGGATTAAAGAATGCTGGTTTTGACCCATTATTAGATGATAGAAATGAACGTCCTGGATCAAAATTTGCAACAATGGATTTGATTGGTTTGCCAACGCAAATCATTGTTGGTCCTAACAGTATTGCACAAAATGAAGTTGAAATTAAAGATCGAAAAACAGGTGTGAAAAAATCTCTAACGGTTGAAAATGTGCTCAGCCAACTTTCTATAATTTAATAGGAAATGTTATGAAGAGGCTGAAAAATAAATGGTTTTCATCTTATGAGTGGATGATTGCTTTTCGTTATATGATTCCCAATAAAAAACATGTCGTCGCATCGGTTATTTCAATTATTTCTCTTATTGGGATTATGTTGGGAGTCTTTGCTCTGGTTGTTGTTATGGCGGTGATGAATGGCTTTCGTACAGAACTTCTTAACCGTATTCTTGGTATGAATGGGCATCTTATTGTTCAAACAATTGATTCCGGTTTTTCTGATTATAAGACTCTTATTTCTTCTTTAGAATCTAAAAACGGTGTGAAGTTTGCTTTGCCTGTTATTGAAGGTCAAGCACTTGTTCAAGGTGAAGCTCAAGGTGGCTCTGGTGCGTTAGTTCGTGGTATGCGCAAACAAGATCTAGAAAAGCTTAAAACAGTCTCTCAAAACATTAAATTAGGTTCGATTTCTCACTTTGATCAAGAAGAAGGTGTTGCAATTGGAAGTGGCTTAGCAGAAAAATTGGGGCTTACAGTTGGGAGGGATCTCCGTATTATTACCCCTGATGGCGATGAGACTCCTTTTGGCGTTACACCACGTGTAAAAGCTTATAAAGTCGTTGCTATTTTTGAAGTTGGTATGTCTGAATATGATTCAATATTCGTTTTTATGCCTCTCCATGAAGCACAGATGTTTTTTAATTTAGGCGATAAAGTTCAGTCTTTAGAATTATTTCTAAACGATCCTGATTCCGTTGATCAAATAAAACCAATGATAGAAAAAGCCATTGATCAACAGGTCTATTTAATTGATTGGCGTACTCGTAATCAGGCTTTTTTTTCAGCTTTACAGATTGAACGGAATGTCATGTTTTTCATTCTTTCTCTGATTGTTCTTGTTGCTGCTTTAAATATTATTTCAGGCCTTATTATGCTTGTAAAAGATAAAAGTCATGATATCGCAATTCTACGCACAATGGGTGCTCAACAGAGTGCGATTTTGCGTATATTTATTATCACAGGAATGATGATTGGTTTTATTGGAACGATATTAGGCTTAATTTTAGGTGTTATCGCGACCGCAAACATTAATCATATCCAAGACTTTATTTCTTGGTTATTTAATGTCGATGTTTTTAATCCTCAACTTTATTTTTTAACAAAATTGCCTGCACAAATCGAGTGGAAACAAACTGTTTTGGTTGCTATTATGGCTTTATTCTTATCGTTTCTTGCGGCACTTATTCCTGCATGGCGTGCTGCTAAGCTAGATCCCGTACAAGCCTTGAGGTATGAATAATGACAGCGATTTTAGAGCTTGTAGAGATTGAAAGACGTTTTTTTGAGAGTCATAAGCCGCTCATTGTTTTAGATAAAGCGAATTTTATTCTTAATCGTGGAGAGCTTGTTGCACTTGTCGCACCATCTGGTGCTGGAAAATCAACACTTCTTCATATTGCTGGGTTATTAGAAAAACCAACAGCTGGTGATGTGATGTTACGGGGGGTTTCTTGTGCAAAACGCTCCGATAGTGAGCGAACAGCTATCAGACGAGATGATATTGGTTTTGTTTATCAATTTCATCATTTACTTCCAGAGTTTACGGCTTTAGAAAATGTTATGATACCGCAAATGATAGCAGGATTAAACAAGTCCATCGCAGAAGATCGCGCACGTAAATTATTGACGTATCTGCGTGTTTCTCATCGGGCAAATCATCGTCCCTCAGAGTTATCGGGAGGAGAACAACAACGTGTTGCTATTGCACGTGCCGTAGCAAATGGTCCTTCAGTTCTTTTGGCGGATGAACCTACTGGAAATCTTGATCCTGTAACGTCAGCTTATGTCTTTCAAGCTTTATCTGTCCTTGTTCGTCAGTCTGGTCTTTCTGCTCTTATTGCAACACATAATTACGCTTTGGCAAAGCAAATGCATCGTCGAATTACACTTAAAGAACAGAAGATTATTGAACTTCCTTAAAGGCAAGGTATAAATTTTATACGAATAATTGAAGGATTTATATTACTTTATTCAAGGAGACTTTTTATGACAGTTTTTGTCGTTGACAAAAATCAACTGGATATGCGTCGTCGCCGGTTAATTTTTCGTGCATGGCATCGTGGTATTCGTGAAATGGATCTCATTTTTGGACATTATGTTAATGCTCATATCACTGAAATGAATGATAAAACACTCTCTGAATTTGAGTATATTATGTCTTTTGATGATCGCGACTTACTCACATGGATTACCGGAAAAATATCACCACCCCCTGAAATTAATAGTCCTCTTTTTCGTGATATTATCAATTATCGTACTTACTTAACTTATTGATTTCAATGCCTATATTTAAGAAAATTATCATTCCTCCCGATAGTCCTGCTCATATAATTTTTGATGGCGTTACGGATGGATTTGAAGCCTTTGCCCTTGCCAAATTAAGATTAGAAATTGCACAAGGTAAACCACTCATCTACGTTGTCCGAGACGGGACAAAAATTGCGCATTTACAGCAAGTTTTAAATTTTATTGAGCCCAATTTACCCGTCCTTCAATTTCCTGCATGGGATTGTTTGCCTTATGATCGCGTGTCACCAGGAATTGCCATTATGGCACGTCGATTATCAGCATTGGCTCACATGGCCAATTTACGTCAAAATCCACATCCTGCAATTATATTAACAACAGCAAATGCCATCATGCAAAAGTTGCCTCCTCGTGAAATGATAGAGGCTCAGCTTATTCATGCACATGTTGGCCAACGCCATAACATGGAGCATTTCATTCAATTCCTAGAAACCAATGGTTTTGAACGCGTTACGGTTGTCCGTGATGTTGGTGAGTTTGCTGTAAGAGGAGGAATACTAGATATCTTTTCTCCTATGGATCCCCAGCCTTTACGTCTTGATTTTTTTGGAGATACCCTAGAAAGCATTCGCGTATTTGATCCAGAAAGTCAAAGAACAACACGCCAAAAAACTGAACTTTTATTACAGGCGATGAGTGAAGTTGTTTTGACAGATGAATGCATCAGCCGTTTTAAAAGCAATTATACCCGTACATTTGGTGTATCACAAAAAAATAACATGCTTTATGAAGCAATTGCTCAAGGTCGTCGTTTTGCTGGCATGGAACATTGGCTCCCATTTTTTTATGAAAGCCTTGATACTTTTTTTGAGCATTGTGGCAATTTACCGCTTGTTTTTGAACATCTTATAGAAGAAGTTTTCGTTGAGCGTTATCGCCTTATTGAAGATTATTATAACGCGCGTAAAGAGCGCGAAAATGATAAAGAAAATACGACGTCTTATCATCCGATAGATCCTAGTCTTCTCTATTTAACGCCAGAGCGTGTTTTAGAGTGTGTGCAACAATCTTCACAGCGTATTGATTTTTCGCCTTTTAATATTCCACAAAGTTTGGAACAAACAGTTATTCACGCACAAGTTAAACAGGGATATGATTTTGTAAAAGAGCGTAATGCGCAAGAAAAAAATGTTTTTTCAAGTGTTATTGATCACATCGCTTCTTTACGCGCTGCTGGTAAAAAAGTGCTTTTAGCGTGTTGGAGTGAAGGGTCTCTTAGTCGTTTGGTACAAGTTCTTGATGAGCATGGATTGAAAAAAATAGATATTGTAAAATCCCTGCAAACTGTCAAAGCAACCCCACGAGATCGTATATTAGCAGCTGTTATCATGATAGAACATGGTTTTGAGGCTGAAGATTTAGCGATTATAGCAGAGCAAGATATCTTAGGTGATCGCTTTATAAGATCGCCAAAGCGGCGTAAGAATAATACAAATTTTATTTCTGAACTTTCTGCTTTAAATTCTGGTGATCTTGTTGTGCATATTGATCATGGTATTGGCCAATTTGTTGGTCTTAAAACCATCACAACCACTGGAATTTTACGGGATTGCCTTGAAATTAAATATGCTGGAGGTGATTTACTCTTTTTACCTGTTGAAAATATTGAACTTCTTTCACGTTATGGTTCAGAAGAAACAGAGGTCGCCTTAGATAAATTAGGGGGGAGTGCTTGGCAAGCGCGTAAAGCGCGGCTTAAAAAACATTTATTGGAAATAGCAGGGCAATTAATTCGCATAGCGGCAGAACGTGCTACCCGTGCTGCGCCTTCTTTACTTCCACCAGTTGGACCGTTTGATGAGTTTGTTGCTGGTTTTCCCTATGAAGAGACAGAAGATCAAATGAACGCCATTGATTCTGTTTTAGATGATTTAGCTTCAGGAAAGCCAATGGATCGCTTGATATGCGGTGATGTTGGCTTTGGAAAAACAGAAGTGGCTATTCGAAGTGCTTTTGTTGCAGCATTAAATGGATATCAGGTTGCTGTTGTTGTACCGACAACTTTGCTTTCACGTCAACATTACAAGACATTTATTTCGCGTTTTCAAGGATTACCGGTTAAAATTGGTCATGTATCAAGGCTTGTGAGAGGGAAAGAACTCACACAAGTCAAAAAGGGGATTTCAGATGGTACAATTGATATTGCCATTGGAACCCATGCACTCTTAAGTGGTGCAGTTAACTTTTTACGATTAGGTCTTCTTATCATTGATGAAGAACAACATTTTGGGGTAAAACACAAAGAGCGTTTAAAACAACTTAAAAGTGATATTCATGTTCTTACACTTTCAGCAACCCCTATACCGCGAACTTTAGGATTGGCATTATCGGGGGTCCGTGAACTTTCATTAATCACTACTCCACCCATTGATAGAATGGCGGTTCGTACTTTTATTACTCCATTTGATGCACTTGTTATACGCGAAACATTGCTTCGAGAATATTATCGTGGTGGACAAAGTTTCTATGTTTGTCCTCGTATTTCTGATCTTTCCTTTGTAGAAGAATATCTCAAAACCCATGTACCGGAACTCAAATTCGTTGTGGCACATGGACAGATGCCGGCTGGACAACTTGATGATATTATGAATGCATTTTATGATGGGCAATATGATGTTTTGCTCTCAACAACCATTATTGAATCCGGTCTTGATATTCCAACAGCCAATACATTAATTGTGCATCGTGCTGAGATGTTTGGTCTTTCTGCACTCTACCAATTACGAGGAAGGGTAGGACGCTCAAAACAACGTGCTTATGCACTTTTTACATTTCCTTCTGGTAAAGTTTTAACACCTGCGGCTGATCGCCGTCTTAAAGTGTTACAGTCTCTTGATACATTGGGAGCAGGCTTTCAATTGGCAAGTCACGATATGGATATTCGTGGTTCAGGCAATTTTTTAGGTGAAGAACAATCAGGACATATCAAAGAAGTTGGATTTGAACTCTATCAAAAAATGCTTGAAGAAGCTGTTACTGAATTAAAAGACGGAGAGCTAAGTGAAGATAAGCAATGGTCCCCTCAAATTTCACTTGGTACAACTGTGATGATACCAGAAAGTTTTGTGCCGGACTTATCATTACGTATGGGGCTTTACCGACGCTTGACGGAACTTGAGAATTTAGAACAGATTGATGAGTTCGCAGCCGAGTTAATTGATCGCTTTGGTCCTTTGCCCCTTGAAGTTCAGCACATCCTTAAAGTCTTTCATATCAAAACATTGTGTCGAAAAGCTCATGTAGAAAAATTAGATGCGGGACCAAAGGGGATTGTTATACAGTTTCGCAATAACTATTTCGCCAATAGTGTTGCTCTTGTTCAGTGGGTGGGAAAACAAGGATCAATGGCAAAAATTCGTCCAGATCAAACTATTGCTCTTGTTCGTGATTGGTCCACCGTTGATGAAAGGCTTATTGGAGCCGCTACTATTATGACACAGCTTGTAGAAATGGCAGAACAATACTCTGTTTAAAGTAGTTTATCTACTTTTCAGAACTATTCCTTATGGTTATAAACTTATTCTATAATTATATCGTATTTAATATAAAGTACTTTTTGTATTTATTATCATTGACAGCTCTTCTTTTACATAAATACAAGACACAATAAAATACTTTAAAATAAAAATAACCTTTTATTCTTGAAGGTGAAAACATAATTTTAAATTGAAAAGATAGGTTATGGGGGAGAGTCCCTCATTTTAAGAAAGCTTATTTCTTATAGAAATTTTTGATTATACAGCTTAAAGATTTTTAAGTTATCAATTCCCTCTGATTTATTTATTTTAAACATATAAAATCTCCCATCTATATCGCTTAGAGTATTAATGCTTTTTGTATTTACAGTGTTTCGATAATTTTAAAGAAGCAATCAATAATCTTTTGATATTATTAAAAGTCAAAAAAACTCTATAAAGCTTTTCTTATCTTCTTTTAAAAAAACAAGATATGTAAAACAATCTTTCTAAAATCAGTAGCGATTAAAACTTTTCTTTCATAATATGTCTTTTAGAACTGTAAGAGCATAGGAGGACAATAAAAATATCAATTATTTTTTCAAAGCTTTTAGAAGCATTATGTCGTGTCAAAAATATTCGATTGGGATGAGCTTGAAATTATTTAACTTCTCATAAAGAGAACTTTTCTTCTTTTTATAATTCTCTTATCAAGAGCATATTTTCAAATTGTTTATTTATATGATATATACGCGGTGCTATTGAGATAAAAGAAAACTTTTCCTATCTTTTAAATAGGTTTATTATAAATTGAAAAGGTTTCGATCATTATCGATTTTTCAGCCCAAAAAATATGTCTTTGAATTAATAAAAAAGATAACTCACATACATTTCATCATTTGATTTTATTTTTTTAGCGAGAAGACTAATGAGAGCTTTATGATAAAGATATATTGCCATTATTTTGTCAAAAAGATAATCTGTTAGCAAAAAGCTTTCTTTCTGTTGTTCGGGAATTTCAGATCATGAGCAGTTTTAATCAATCAAATGTTTCAACAATCATGATAAATAACTTTATTTTCAAGAATCATAAAAAAAGATAATAAAAACAGTAAAATTTATTCAATATTTTGAAGATTCGTGCATTGTAAATAACATAGCTCAAGAGTCATTTAAGCGTAAATTTATAAGATTTTTAGAAGTGTATAGGAGTTTGTTTTAATTGATATTGCAATATTGATTCGTTTGTGTAATCTTAGCGCGAATGCACAGAGGTAGTTTTATGGATAAATTGCGTCAACCCCCTGTGTGATAAAGAGGGGAAAGCTATATGGCTGTATGAAAGTTTACATAGATCGTCGTAGTTTTTTCTCTAAATTTGACTTTTTTTTTTATATTGAAGTAAAAGTAATAAAATTAAGTTTTATTTCATTATAATCTAATAAAGTTAAGTTGGAATTATACTTAATATTTTTTTTAATTACTTAAAAGCGCGTTGAAAGGATTAACTTAATCATGTCGCATAAAAATTTTTATTCTGCTGTCTCAGTATTAGTTGGAGCAGCTGCCCTTTTTTTTATAGCTGGTATTTCTGCAAATGCGCAGACTTTATCACAAGGTTGGTACAAAGTTTGCAGTAAACAGAATGATGTTGATATTTGTAATACAATGAATACTGTATTATCAAATACGGGACAACCTTTAACGGCTTTTAATCTTGTTGAAATAAAAGGGAAACAAAATGAACAACGTATAGGTATTCAAGTGCCTACAGGTCGCTTTTTACCAGAAGGTGTTCACATTCAAATAGGTGATAGTTTCTCTAAAAAAATTCCATATATCATTTGTAATGGGCCAAGTTGTATTGCCAATGATGTCTTAGATGATAAGCTTATCGCAGCTATGAAAAGTGGTACCAAAATGGTTGTAACTACTGTTAATTTCCGTGGTGCTGCTAATCCCATTGAATTTTCTCTTAATGGATTTACAGCTGCGTATACCGGTCCTGGTATGGAAGAAAAAGATTTTCAACAAGAACAAATAAAACTGCAGCAAGCCATTCAATCAAATCAAAAAGAAATTGAAGAGCGTATGCGGGCTGAACAAGAAAAAGCAAAGCAAAAATAATACACACGCTATAGAATTAGTTCAAACTTTTTCTATGATCGTTTATTTAGACCGCCACAATTTTTTGTGGCGGTTTCTTTTTATTGTTAATTTTTTGAAAGAGTTCTGCGTTTCCACCAACCAATACGCGCAGTTTTAGGAGAATCATTAGACGTTGATGAAATAACAACAGGGTGGTTAATTGTTTCTTCAATTTTAGAAGGAGAAGGTTCGACAGCTTCCTCCATCTTCATATCAGTTTCTTTCTCTAATGTTTTTTGTATTTCTGTTACCTCTTTAGAGGATGTTTTTTTACGTGTTCTACGTGTTGATTTCTTAGCATTTTCAAGAGTTTTATCCTCATTCTCATGAAGAGATTTATCTACTTTTTTTGTTCTAATTTTACGTACCGAACTCTTTTTAGGTTTTTCTTCAAGAGATTTTTGTTCTGCAATATTTTGATCACTCTCTAGAGAAAGACTATTTTCTACTGTCCTTGAAGAAAGTGTTTTACGTTTTTTAGGTTTAACCTTTGTATCATCAACTTTTGTTGCTTCATCTTGCTGTTGTACCTCAAGAGCTTGTGTATCATTTTTTATTTCTTCAAGTTTAGAAGATTTAACCGATGGACCACGACGTTTGCGATGCGCTGCTTTAATTTCTGCTAAAGCTTGCTTAGAGAAATCTCCTACTGGTTCTGCGTAAGGAATGCGAACCTGATGAAAACTATTATCTTGATTTCGTCGACCACCACGACGCCCTCGACGACGTCCTCGACGGTAAGAATCATCACTCAACGTATTATCTTCTTTCTTATGAACCTCGGAGAGAGAATGATCAGCAATTTCATCGTGGCGATTTTTGCGTTGACGTTTTTGATTTGTTTCAATGGAAGGAGCATTTTCAATAGATTCACTTTTTATGAAAACAGAATTTTTAATTTCTTGCTTATTGTCATCTTCCAATGAAGATTGAGAAATGCTTTCTGCTATTGTTCCTTTAGAAATAACAAGATGTTGTGTTCCAATACTATCATCTGCTTCAATGCTAATATTGAGTTTAAAGCGTGTTTCTAAATTAACAAGAATATTGCGTTTGTGATTTAGCACATAAAGGGCTGTTGCTACGGGTGTGCGCACAATAATATTATATTGCGAATTATGAAGGAGATACTCTTCAATCGAGCGCATAACATGTAAAGCAATTGATGATTCCGAACGTATACTTCCTGTTCCTGCGCAATGGGGGCAGGGCTGTGTTGTACTTTCTAAAACTGATATGCGAATACGTTGACGGCTCATTTCTAAAAGACCAAAGTGTGAGATATGGCCAACTTGAATACGAGCACGATCATTTTTTAAACAATCTTTTAATTTTTTTTCAACCAATCGCACATTGCGTTCTTCAAGCATGTCAATAAAATCAATCACGATTAAACCAGCAAGGTCACGTAAACGTAATTGACGTGCTACTTCTTCTGCAGCTTCAAGATTTGTTTGTAACGCTGTTTTTTCAACAGAGAATTCTTTCGTAGAGCGTCCAGAATTAACGTCAATAGCAACAAGTGCTTCTGTTTGATTAATAACAAGATACCCCCCAGATTTTAAAGAAACCTGTGGTTGCAACATCTTATCAAGCTGAATTTCAATATTATTTCTTGCAAAAATAGGCGTAGGATCGCGATAAGGTTGCACGACTTTTGCATGACTTGGCATAAGCATACGCATAAAGTCTTTCGCTTCACGATATCCTTGGTCTCCAGAGACAAGAATTTCACTAATGTTTTTATTGTAAAGATCTCGTATAGAACGCTTTATAAGATTACTTTCTTCATGAACAAGGCATGGTGCTGTTGATTCAAGTGTCAAAGTGCGAATCGTATCCCATAACCGCATAAGATATTCGTAATCGCGTTTAATTTCAGCTTTTGTTCTATTGGCGCCAGCCGTTCGTAAAATAACACCCATACCTTTTGGAACAGCTAATTCTTTTACGATTTCTTTAAGACGCTTACGGTCTTGCACATTCGTAATTTTTCGTGAAATACCACCACCGCGTGCTGTGTTGGGCATGAGAACAGAATAACGACCTGCTAAAGAGAGATATGTCGTAAGGGCAGCACCTTTATTTCCACGTTCTTCCTTGATAACTTGCACCAATAAAATTTGACGTCGTTTAATCACCTCTTGAATTTTATACTGGCGACCTTGTTTTCTTTGAAATGCTGGGAGCTCTTCACGGATGTCTTCAGCCCCAACCATTTCGATTTCATCATAAGAGGCATCAGCATTTAATATCTCTTCTGTATGATTAATTGTTACAGATTCAGATGCAATATCATTTTCAACATCGGCTGCTATGACATTGTTTTTCACATTTTTTTTTGTTCTTCTAGAGCGTTTTTTATTTTTAGTTGTTTCTTCCTCAAAAGCATCTGCTGGATTTTCCCCTACAGCTGCTGCTTCCTCTTCTTCAAGAAGAGCAAGGCGATCAGCAATAGGAATTTGATAATAATCAGGATGAATCTCAGAAAATGTTAAAAAACCATGTCGGTTTCCACCATATTCAACAAAAGCTGCTTGGAGAGATGGTTCTACACGCGTAATACGTGCAAGATAAATATTCCCCTTAAGCTGTTTTTTATGTTCTGATTCAAAATCAAGTTCTTCAATTTTGTTGCCGTGAACAACAACAACACGTGTTTCCTCCGGATGAGAGGCATCTATAAGCATTTTGTTTGACATAAGTTAATATCCTGAAGGCGACATGCACAATTCTATTCAAACGAACGGTGTAATTATTCGTAGACGTAAAGGGCTGTCTGCCATAAAAGGGAAGTACCAGAAAAACAGGACGGAACACCGCATGTAGATGCATGACTGCATTTACACCATTTCTCATCATTATCTCCATCTGTTTTTTATGACTCATATTTTAAAAAAGTCTCTGGTAAAATAATCTTTAAAACAGTTCGGATACCCGAACCAACGAATCTTAAATAATGCAATCCTAATTTTATAACATAGAAATTTTTCATCCATAACAAAGTCTCAGCGCATAATATGCAATAACCCCTTTAAAGATAACTTACTATGAGTTACAGATAATTAGATCGATTATCAGCTAGGAAGCACCGATATTCTTTTATGTTGATATCATACGTTTGGCAAGTAACAATGTAAATCATGTATCATGATAATATTTTTATTACCTTAATTTTGTTTTTGTTTTTTTATAATGGAGGAGTTTAGCATTTATTGAAAAATAGACAATAAATTTAGTGTATCTTTAAAATAAATTATTACAAATGTCGTTGTAGATACTTTGCTTATGATAAGAGGGCTTATGATAAGATTTTTTTTGACCCAAAAGCTGAAAACAGCCTATTGGGATGTTATTGTGCAATTCATATGCTTTTTATTATTTTTTTTGTTATGTCAAACCAGTGTTCAAGCTGCTGATCCTTTGAGACTTATCAATTTTCGAACCATTGGTGATAGTGCTCATACACGTATAATTGCGCTTTTCAATTCAAAACCAAATATTCGTTTGCAGATTTTGGATAGACCTGCACGTTTGGTTATCAATTTACCTACAATTGACTTTTCAATGCAAAATATGTCTTTAAAAAAACAGAATGCATTATCCGTTATGCTCTCAGATGTGCGTTATGCTTTCTCTGATATACAAACTTCACGCATTATTTTGACAAGCAAAACAGCTTTTGTTGTTGAAAAAAGTATCATAAAAAAATTAGACAATGGTTTATGGCAGTTGCTGGTTGATATTCATAAAAGTACGCAAGAAAAATTTGATAAGATATTAAAGAACCAGCAAAGGAGCAATTTTGATACAAAACTACCGTTGATTCCTGTGCAAAATTTTCGTGTTGTTCTTGATCCTGGTCATGGTGGTATTGATGGTGGTGCACGGGGGGTTACTGGAATTTTAGAAAAAGATGTAACTTTAGATTTTGCACGTGCATTGCGAGAAGAATTACAAAAAGATCCGCATATTAGCGTTACTTTAACACGTGATTCTAATATTTTTTTAAGATTGAGCGAAAGAGTAAAAAAAGCGCAAGAGTTTGGTGCTGATCTTTTTATATCCATTCACGCAGATACAATTGATGTTCATTCCCTTCGTGGAGCCACAGTGTATACCATATCAGAGAAAGCCTCTGATGCCATTGCTAAATCTTTAGCTGAAAGTGAAAATAAAGTTGATTTGCTTGATGGTTTGCCTGCAGATGAAACGATTGAAGTTACAGATATCTTGATGGATCTTACAAGACGTGAAACGCATACATTTTCGGTTAATTTTGCAAATAGTGTTATTTCAAGTTTATCAAAAAATCATATCAACTTAATCAATAACCCTCATCGCTATGCTAATTTTCAAGTTCTAAGAGCTTCAGATATTCCCTCTGTCTTGATAGAGATTGGTTATCTCTCCAACAAAGAGGATGAAAAGTTATTAAACGATCCTCATTGGAGAAAACAAATGGCTCTCTCGATTGCTCATTCTATTCGTCAATTTGCTGAATATAGACAGAAAATAGTGCAGCCTCTTTAAATTTGTGAGAAAATAGAGTAATTAATATGGGATTTTAATGTATCCTAGTATAAATATAAAGATAGAAAACAAATTTTCTTTTTCTCAATCTTGTGTGGTGATATCCACGTGGTGTGATTGAAGTCACATATTTTTTCTTTGATCAATTCTTAAGAAAGCGATAGCCGTTTTTATGATGATTTTTTTAAAATATCTTCCTCGTTTTTTTGTTGCTACTGGACTTTGTAGCGCAATAACATGGGGTGTTGTGACCAGTGGTCAAGCAAATGCACTTCCTGATTATGAAGTTCTTTCACTTTATGAACCACCGGTAATGACTCGTGTCCATGCTTCTGATGGCCGTCTTATGGCAGAGTTTGCAACAAAACATCGCCTCTATTTACCGATTCAATCAATCCCAAAGCTTGTTAAAGATGCTTTTATTTCGGCTGAAGATAAAAATTTTTATCATCATTTTGGTTTAGATCCCGAAGGACTTTCTCGCGCTTTGATCAATAATATTCGTAATATTGGTTCTGGAAAACGTCCAGAAGGCGCATCAACCATAACGCAACAAGTCGCTAAAAACTTCCTTTTAAGTTCAGAAACAACGTTAGAGCGTAAATTTAAGGAAGCTATTTTAGCAATGCGTATTGAGAAAACTTACTCAAAAGATCATATTCTCGAACTTTATCTCAATGAAATTTATTTGGGGCGTGGTACTTATGGTATAGCTGCTGCCTCTTTGACCTATTTCAATAAATCCGTCAATGATCTGACGTTAGAACAATGTGCTTATTTGGCTGCTCTTCCAAAAGGACCAGCAAATTATGATCCATTTAAGAATACGCAACGCGCTATTGATCGGCGCAATTGGGTTATAGATCGGATGGTTGCAAATGGCTATGTAACGCGTGAACAAGGTGAAAAAGCAAAAGCTAAACCTTTGGGAGCAAAAATACGTGGAAGTGATAGCTATGTTTTTGCGGCTGATTATTTTACTGAAGAAGTGCGTCGCCGTTTAATGCATCGTTATGGGGCTAAAACACTTTATGAGGGTGGGTTGTCCATCCGTACAACGCTTGATCCGCATTTACAAATAATTGCTCGGCGGGCTTTACAAAATGGATTAATTAAATTTGATCATGCACACGGATGGCGTGGAGCTTATGCGCATATTGATAAAAAAGATGATGATTGGGGGGCTGAGCTTGCAAATATCACAGGTTTAAGTGATGTTCCTGAATGGCGTTTAGCGGTTGTTCTTTCTGCAAATCCCAATAAAATAGAGATTGGTTTACAGCCGCAGCGCGAAGCTTCTGGTATGCTCTCAAAAAAACGAGAAATTGCTGTTTTATCCGAATCTGATTCAAAATGGGCACTCCATGTTGTAAAAGAAAATGGTTATCGAAAAACTGTTCAGAATTTGTCTCATGTTCTGCAAGTTGGGGATGTTATTTTTGTTGAAAAGCTATCCAAAAATAACACTTATCGTTTACAACAAATTCCTAAGGTTGAAGGTGCGATTGTTGCTATGGAACCACACACAGGGCGCGTTCTTGCAATGGTGGGAGGTTTTTCTTTTGCTGCATCTGAATTTAATCGTGCAACACAAGCTTATCGTCAGGCTGGTTCTGCATTTAAGCCGATAGTGTATTCAGCGGCACTTGATAATGGATATACACCAGCATCGGTTATTTTAGATGGCCCCATTGAAGTTCGCCAATATAATGGTGAGATTTGGCAACCTAAAAATTATGGTGGTACTTTTGCAGGACCTTCAACGTTGCGTTATGGTATTGAGCATTCTCGTAATCTTATGACAGTAAGGCTTGCCAATGATATGGGAATGCCTCTTGTCGCTGAATATGCAGAGCGTTTTGGCGTGGTCGATAAATTGCAACCCTATCTCCCCATGGCTTTAGGGGCCGCTGAAACAACAGTTTTACGAATGGTTACAGCTTATTCTGTCATAGCTAATGGAGGACGCTCCATTAAACCTTCTCTGATAGACCGAATTCAAGATCGTTATGGGAAGACAATTTATCGTCATGATGATCGTATTTGCGAAAATTGTAATGCGAGTTCATGGAATAACCAAAAGGAACCCACTTTAATTGACGAGAGAGATCAAGTTCTTGACCCTATGACAGCTTATCAGATTACATCGATGATGGAAGGGGTTGTTCAGCGTGGTACTGCAGCGCGTTTACGTTATCTCAATAGACATATTGCGGCTAAAACAGGAACAACCAATGATTCTAAAGATGTTTGGCTTATGGGATTTACCCCTGACCTCGTCGTTGGCGTTTTTGTTGGTTACGATCAACCAGCATCGTTGGGATATAACGGGACGGGAAGTTCATTGGCAGCACCTATTTTTGGTGAATTTATGGAAGATGCTCTTAAAGGAAAACCAGATGTTCCCTTTAAGATGCCGAAGGGTATGATTTTAATGCCAATTAATCGGAAAACAGGAATGCTTGCGGAAAGAGGAGATCAAGATGTTATTATAGAAGCATTTAAACCAGGGACTGGTCCTGCTGATATATATCAAGTCATTGGGGGAACGGATTATTTTCAAGAAGGTGTTCCAGCAATAACCACTTCTCCACAAGTTAATAAAGCCCTTGAAAGTGGGACAGGGGGACTGTATTAAGCGGCAAAATCTTCTTTTCTATGAGTCTTGGTTTTTATCTGTTTTTTAATAGTGTTGGTCCTGTAAATAGAGTGAGGGATCTCTATTTTTTGATAAAAGCTGTTAAATTTGTATAAAATGCTAAGGACATACCAGAGAGAGTGTAAAAAAATACGGTGTTAAATTATGCGAGCAGAAATAGAAACATTAGTTGATGAAATCCGCCAAGCAATTCAGTTGCTAAGGGGGCATCTTTGACTGGGATCAATCACTAAAGCGTCTCGAATATCTTAATCAAAAAGCAGAAGATCCTACACTTTGGGATGATGCGCAACGAGGACAAGATATGATGCGTGAGCGTCAGCGTCTTGATGATTCAATCAGTGCTCTTTTATCATTTACAAAAACACTTGAAGAATGCATTGAGCTCATTGCGATGGGTGAAGAAGAAAGTGATGTTGAAATTATCGCTGAGGCGGAAAATTCAATACGTAATCTTAAAAGTGAGATCGATAAAAGGCAAATTGATGTGCTTCTTTCAGGAGAGGCAGATCCTAATGATACCTATTTAGAAGTCCATGCAGGGGCAGGGGGAACAGAAAGCCAAGATTGGGCTTCTATGTTGTTACGTATGTATATGCGCTGGGCTGAACAGCATGAAATGAAAGTTGAAGTTTTAGAAATTCATGATGGAGAGGAAGCAGGAATAAAGTCGGCGACGATTCTGGTAAAAGGGCATAATGCTTATGGATTGTTAAAAACAGAATCAGGCGTTCATCGCTTGGTACGAATTTCTCCATTTGATTCAAATGCAAAGCGCCATACCTCTTTTGCAAGCATTTGGGTTTATCCGGTTATTGATGACGATATTGAAGTTGATGTTTCAGAAGCAGATGTGCGTATTGATACCTATCGTGCATCGGGAGCAGGAGGTCAACATGTTAATACGACAGATTCTGCCGTTCGTATTACACATATAAAAACGGGTATTGTAGTTCAATGTCAAACGGAGCGTTCTCAGCATAAAAATCGTGCTACGGCTTGGTCAATGCTTCGTGCTCGCCTTTATGAAGAGGAACTCAAAAAAAGAGAAGAAGAAACCAATGCTGTTGAATCTTCTAAAACAGAAATTGGATGGGGACATCAAATTAGATCTTATGTTCTTCAACCTTATCAACTTGTAAAAGACTTACGTACAGGGATTGAAAATACTGATCCACAATCCGTTCTTAATGGGAACTTAGATGCATTTATAGAGGCTGCACTTTCTCAGCGTATTTATGGAAAAGACAAAGAAGTTGAGGATATTCGTTAATGACATACCTTTCCTTCAAACCGTGTAGATTTATTTTTTAAATTGCTTATTTTATTAATGCTGTGATGTATAGATAGCTCTTGATAGATGAAAGGCTCAAAGAGGTGTTTTTTAAGTTTTCTCTCATCAGCTAATTCTGCTTACAACGAATACAAATAAATTTTTTGATTAATTCAAAAATAAGAAGGATCTGAAAGAAGAAAAATTTATGATATCCAGAGGATTATATCTTAATGGTAAATAATCAGCTAAACTTACAAACTAGCATATTATTAAATTGAACTCCTTGGAAAAATAAAATCAATTGGGGAGGAAGGCTATTGCTTTTAAATATAGTAAACTCCTAGTTCATATGTCATCATGACGATAGTAAAAGCATTGCAGCAGCTAAAACATTTTCAGCATGTCCAGATACACTCACTTTGCGCCATTCTTCTGCAATTTTTCCATTTGCATCAATTAAAAAAGTGCTCCGTTCGACCCCCATATATTTGCGTCCGTACATGCTTTTTTCCACCCAAACTCCATAAGCTTCAAGGGTTGTTTTTTCTTCATCAGAAACTAAAATGATATCAAGTCCATGTTTTATTTTAAATTTATCGTGTTTTTTTACATTATCTGGAGAGATGCCAATAATAGTAACACCAATTTCATCAAATT
This sequence comes from Bartonella saheliensis, assembly GCF_902162175.1. Taxonomy (NCBI): domain Bacteria; kingdom Pseudomonadati; phylum Pseudomonadota; class Alphaproteobacteria; order Hyphomicrobiales; family Bartonellaceae; genus Bartonella; species Bartonella saheliensis. Next base: position 17,888 of record NZ_LR607207.1, on the reverse strand, counting down.
TCGTCTTTAATTTCGTAAAATCAAGAGCCTCGCTTGTGCATCCACTCGTATCATCTTTGGGATAAAAATATAAGACAACAGGTTTGCCCCTAAAGTCAGAAAGACAGGCTATCTTTCCTCCATCACGTGGCAAATTAAAATCAGGAGCAAGAGTTCCTTTCATTGATTTTGTCATGTTCTAACTTTCTTTTTGAGTTAAAAGATCAATGAATAGCATACAGAGAAGGAATAAAGTTTCAACTCTTTAGAATAAAATTATTTCAAAGATTCTTTGCGATCAGATAAAAATTATTCTTTCATAAAAACTAAATAAAAAATGATGAAAGAAGGTGCAAGAAACATCACTCTCATGGGAAAAAAATCTATAGAATAAATGAGACATCAATAGATTATGAAGGTTTGATCAATACATGCTTTTTCTTACCAAAAGAAAGTTTAATAATTCCTGCTGCTGTGACATCTTTTTCAATAATAAGGTATGTTTCATCCTTTATGATTTGATCATTAACACGTATCCCTCCACCTTGAATATGGCGGCGTGCCTCACTGTTTGATTTTGCAAGTCCTGCTTTCACTAAAAGAGAGAGTAAACCAGCACCTGTTTTTAATTCTATTGCGTTCATTTCAACTGTTGGAAGATTTTCTCCAAGTGTTTTTTCTTCAAATGTTTTGCGGGCAGTTTCTGCGGCTGCTTCGGCAAGAGCCCTCCCATGCAACATTGCGGTAATTTCTGTTGCAAGAATTTTTTTTGCTTCGTTAATTTCAGTCCCTTGTAAGAGAGAAAGTTTGAGAATCTCATCCATGGGTAATGTGGTATAGAGCTTTAAAAATCGTGTTACATCAGCGTCTTCTGTATTGCGCCAATATTGCCAAAATTGATAAGGTGAAAGCATATCAGCATTAAGCCACACAGCACCATTCAATGATTTGCCCATTTTGGCACCGGAAGAGGTGGTCAGCAATGGTGATGTTAATGCATATAATTGTGGTGTTCCTAAACGATGCCCTAATTCGATTCCGTTAATAATATTGCCCCATTGATCAGAGCCTCCCATTTGCATACGCAGACCGTAACGTTTATAAAGTTCAACAAAGTCATAAGCTTGCAAAATCATATAATTAAACTCTAAGAAGGACAAAGAGTGTTCACGCTCAAGTCTGAGTTTAACAGAATCAAATGACAACATACGGTTGACAGAAAAATGTTTTCCTACATCACGCAAAAATTCTAAGTAGTTTAAATTGCACAACCATTCAGCATTATTCACAATACAAGCATCGGTTTCTCGATCACCGAATGTGAGATAATTAGCAAATACCTTTTTAATACCATCAATATTGGCGGCAATATCATCTTGTGTTAGAAGCCGTCGTGCTTCATCTTTAAAGGAAGGATCACCGATCAATCCTGTCCCTCCGCCCATCAAAGCAATAGGGCGATGTCCCGTTTTTTGTAACCAATAAAGCATCATAATCTGAAGAAGACTTCCAGCATGTAAGCTTGATGCTGTTGGGTCAAATCCAGTATAAGCGCTTACAGTTTCTTTTGAAAAAAGATCATCTAAGCCTTTTTCATCCGAAATTTGGTGGATAAAACCACGTTCGCTCATAATGTGTAAAAAATCAGATTTAAAGGCAAACACAGAGTCTATTTCCTAATTTAAGAGGGCAATCATTTTATATAATAGATGATTATATAATGGATCATTTATGCTTTATCTACCATAAATGACATATATCACAAGAGAAGCAGAAATATTGATAATAAAGGTAATAATTACGGGTATCATTCCCTTTTTACACCTTAAAAGGCACTTTACTAAAAACAGGTAAATAAAAAAGGACGCTTTTTATCCTTATTTCTCTCCTAAAATAAAATTTAGAAAAATCGCAAATATAATTCGAAAAAGATCACTTCATTATGGTCAAAGATGGTTTTTAATGTTTTTTTTATAAATCTATTGTGTTTTCCTAAGTGAGAGAAAGTATTTCAGGAGGAGGAGCGAGAAATTCATTGCTGATATGATTATCCAAATAGTGGGCACATCGTTCAATAAGTTCTTCATGGCATCCACTAAAAAAGTGATTAGCTCCTTCTAGTATTTCTTGTGTGATGATAATACCTTTTTGTGTTTTCAATTTATCAACAAGCACTTGAACGTCTTTTGGGGGGGCAACTTTATCGATAGCACCATGAATGATAAGCCCAGAGGAGGGACAAGGTGCAAGAAATGAAAAGTCATAAACATTAGGTTGAGGAGCAACAGAGATAAATCCCTCAATTTCCGGTCGACGCATTAAAAGCTGCATGCCAATCCATGCTCCAAATGAATATCCTGCTACCCAGCAATTTTTAGAGTCTGGATGTTGTGTTTGCACCCAATCGAGAGCCGCAGCAGCATCTGAAAGTTCTCCTATTCCATAATCAAACTCCCCTTGACTGCGACCAATACCACGAAAGTTAAAACGCAGAGTTGTAAAGCCACGTTGTTGGAACATGTAAAAGAGATCATAGACAATTTTATGATTCATCGTTCCACCAAATTGAGGGTGAGGATGCAAAATGATTGCAATGGGCGCATTTTTTTGTTGGGAGGGTTGATAACGCCCTTCGAGCCGACCCGCGGGACCGTTAAAAATAATTTCTGGCATAAAATGCTCCTTAAATGCTATAAAAGGCTCTCATTGACCTTGGTCGACTTTTACCATAGAATCTCTTAAATAATCATTAGATATTCTTTTTTAAGTGCACTTTTCAAGAAAATTGCGCTATTTTTTTTATCAATTCATAAGATTAATGATTGCGATGTAAAATGGTTATAAAACGCCGATATTTTGATCATAACGCAACAACGCCACTCAAGAAAATAGCGCGGATAGCGTTACTGGAATCTTTAGAGGTATTTGGTAATCCATCATCCGTTCATAGGGAAGGGCGCGCTGCTAAAACTTTATTGCAAAAGGCGCGTCGACAAATCGCTGAAAGTCTTAAAACTGATCCAGATAACGTTGTCTTTACTTCTGGTGCGAGTGAAGCAGCAATGACTTTGTTAACACCCTTTTACACGATGGGGAATGCAAAGGTTCAATTTTCTCATCTTTACCTTGGAGCGACTGAACACCCTTCTGTTGCAGAGGGAGGGCGTTTCTCTCAAGAATTGATAAGTGTCATTGCTGTTGATCAAGATGGGCTTATTCAACAGGATAAATTAGCATCACTCTTAAGGGCTCATGATAAAACAAAAGGTTTACCTCTTGTTGCTATTCAAGCAGCAAATAGTGAAACGGGTGTTATTCAACCGTTAAAAGAAATAGCGGCTATTGTTCGTGGGTTAGGCGGTATCCTTATTGTTGATTTATCACAATATATCGATAAAAATTTTGTTGATATTAATCAGCTAGGAGGAGACTTTTTTATACTCTCTGCACATAAAGTTGGTGGTCCTAAAGGCGTTGGTGCTTTTGTTTCATGTGGCAATCTCCTCATGCCTCATCCTCTTATTATCGGAGGGGGACAAGAAAAAGGCTTACGTGGAGGAACAGAAGCATTGCCTCTTATTGCTGCTTTTGGAGCAGCGATAGCTGATTGTCTCACACAGGAAGAAATAAAACTATTGCTATATTTACGTAATAAATTAGAAGATGGACTCCAAAAAATAAGCCCAAATATTGAAATTTTTGGCAAAAGAGTTCAACGTTTGCCAAATACAACTTACTTTACCGTGAAAAATATAAAAGCTGAAACCATGCAAATTGCTTTTGACTTAGAAGGTTTTTCAGTATCATCTGGTTCTGCTTGTTCTTCGGGAAAAGTAAAACAAAGCAAAGTGCTGGAAGCAATGGGATATCATGTTCCAAACGGTGCCATTCGTATTTCACTGGGACGTGATACAACCTCTGAAGATATTGATGATTTTTTATCATTTTTTGCTCAAATGATAAGCAAGAAAAAAGGTTAAAATTAGAATTATTTTAAAAATAAAATAACTTTGATTGAAATTTTAGCACTTTGCCTATAGCCTAGGAAATAACCTACTTAATTTTAATCTTGTAAAACAAGACTTTTAGTTACCGGTTTTTGATGCCAAAAGATGGAGAAAACTTATGCCGGCCGTACAAGAAACGATACGCCAAGTCCGTGAAATAGATGTTGATCAATATAAATATGGCTTTGAAACGAAAATTAAAACGGATAAAGCGCCGAAAGGTTTGAATGAAGATATTATCAAATTTATTTCAGCTAAAAAAAATGAGCCTGAATGGATGCTAACATGGCGCTTACAAGCTTACCGTCGTTGGCTGACAATGCAAGAGCCTCATTGGGCGCGTCTTGAATATCCTAAAATTGATTTTCAGGAGCTTTATTATTATGCTGCTCCTAAAAATCATACGGGACCAAAATCTTTAGATGAAGTGGATCCTGAGTTATTAGCAACATACGAAAAACTTGGCATTCCTCTTAAAGAACAAGAGATTTTAGCAGGGGTAAGAAAACAGTCTGATCCCTCTACGTTTGATGACAGTGTGTCTGTATCGGGGCAGGTGGCTGTTGATGCGGTCTTTGATTCTGTTTCGGTTGTGACAACATTTAAAAAAGAGCTGGCGCGTGCCGGTGTAATTTTTTGTTCTATCTCAGAGGCGATTATTGAACATCCTGAGCTTATTAAAGAATATTTGGGAACAGTTGTACCAGTGGGAGATAATTATTATGCGGCCTTAAATGCAGCTGTTTTTACAGATGGCTCATTTGTCTATATTCCCAAAGGGGTTCGTTGTCCTATGGAGCTTTCAACTTACTTTAGAATTAATGAGCGCAATACAGGGCAGTTTGAGCGAACATTGATTATTGCTGCTGAAGATTCCTATGTTTCTTATCTTGAAGGATGTACGGCTCCTCAACGTGATGAAAACCAACTTCATGCTGCTGTCGTTGAGCTTATTGCCCTTGAAAATGCAGAAATTAAATATTCTACAGTGCAAAATTGGTACCCTGGCGATAAAGATGGAAAGGGTGGTATTTATAATTTTGTGACGAAGCGTGGAGATTGTCGAGGACATAACTCTAAAATTTCCTGGACACAGGTTGAGACTGGTTCTGCGATTACTTGGAAATATCCATCCTGTTTATTGCGTGGAGATAACGCGCGTGGAGAGTTTTATTCTATCGCTGTTGCAAACGGTCATCAACAAATTGATTCCGGTACAAAAATGATTCATTTAGGAAAAAATACCTCCAGTCGTATTATTTCCAAAGGCATTTCTGCTGGTTTTTCAAATAACACTTATCGAGGGCAAGTCACAGCCCATCGAAAAGCACAAAATGCGCGTAACTTTACACAATGTGATAGTTTGTTAATCGGGAATGATTGTGGAGCACATACAGTGCCTTATATTGAAGCAAAAAATGCAACAGCTCAATTTGAACATGAAGCCACCACATCAAAAATTTCTGATGATCAACTTTTTTATGTTATGCAGAGAGGAATTCCCGAGGAAGAGGCAATTGCATTAATTGTCAATGGTTTTGTAAAAGAAGTTATTCAAAAACTTCCCATGGAGTTTGCTGTCGAGGCACAAAAACTTATTGGTATTAGCCTTGAGGGGAGTGTTGGATAATTCTATTTTTGGATAATTCTATTTAATGAGATAAATCGAAGATAAGGCTGTAATAGTAGAAAATAATGTAAAAAAACAACTTCTATGGTGATTACAAAAGGAGATGGGTGCTAGGAAAGATAGTACGCATTGATATCTGAAAAAACAGCCAGAACAGGATTAAATGATGTTAGAGATAAAAAATTTACGCGCCCGTATTGCTGGGACCGATACAGAAGTTATTCGTGGTTTAAACTTGACGGTTCAAGATGGAGAAGTTGCCGCGATCATGGGACAAAATGGTGCCGGAAAATCAACTTTATCTTATTTACTTGCTGGTCGTGATGATTATGAAGTAACAGAAGGCGATATTCTCTATAATGGACAATCACTTTTAGAAATGGATCCAGCGGAACGTGCTGCATATGGTATTTTTCTTGCATTTCAATATCCAATGGAAATACCAGGGGTAGCAACAATGGAATTTTTAAAAGTTGCGATGAATTCTCAACGCAAAGCGCGAGGGAGTGAAGAGCTTAAAATTCCTGAATTTATAAGATATGTTAAAGAGGTTTCAGCCAAGCTTGAAATAGATATGGACATGCTAAAACGTCCATTAAATGTAGGTTTTTCAGGGGGAGAAAAGAAACGTGCTGAAATTTTACAAATGGCACTTCTTGAACCTAAACTGTGCATTTTAGATGAAACTGATTCTGGTTTAGATATTGATGCATTAAAAATTGTTGCCGATGGTGTTAATAAACTTCGAGATTCAAAACGTTCATTTTTGGTGATTACCCATTATCAACGGCTGCTTAATTATATTATTCCTGATACGGTACATGTTCTCTATAAAGGACGAATTATTAAAAGCGGAGATAAATCTTTAGCGCTTTATTTAGAGCAAAATGGGTACGCCGATCTTATTAGGGAAGCGGTTTGAGGGCATTATGAAAACACAGCAAAATTTGTTAGCGGTTGAAGAAGATATACTTAGTAATTTTAATCAGTATATCAATGACCTACCGGGTAGTAAAGTCGTGTGGGAAATCCGCAAGAAAGCTATTGATCAGTTTCAAACGACACGTCTTCCTTCTCGTAAAATCGAAAATTGGCATTATACCAATTTACGCACATTACTGAAGTCTGTGAGCAATTTTTCAAAAGACCAAGACAATCAATCGGTCGATGCATTACTTTCAGAAAGCGCTGTTTTTTCCATGAACAATGGAAAAGTAGCAACGCGGTCAAAGATAGACAAGATTGCAGTAAAACGCCTTTCAGATGCATTAGAAGACAATTCTGTATCGATAGATCAAAATATTTCTGATGAGGACTTTATTGGGCAATTAAATACAACTTTCGTTACAGATGGCTGGCTTTTTCACATTCCTGAAAATACAAAGTTAAATAGACCCATTGAATTACAAAATATACAAATGGGAGGACAATCTCATACTTTTTCAGACATAAAAGTTGATAAAAATAGTCAAGTTATGTTTGTTGAACATCAGGTTGGCAATGATCAAGATACTTTTGTCAGTTCAGTGTTTTCATTGAATATTGCCGCTCATAGTGATGTTACTTGGATTCTTGTTCGCAATCGTGGTTTTAATTCTACGCAGTTTGGTCGATTGCGTGCTGTTCTCGCTCAAGGAGCAAAATTATCACTTTATGTCATTAATATAGGGAGTCAACTCAATCGTCAGGAAGTCGATGTCGAGTTACAAGGAGAAGCATCTGATTTTCAATTACGCGTTATAAATTTATTATCAGGACAAACACATAGTGATCTTACAATGACTGTTAGTCACGTAGAAGAAAATTCAACATCAACTGAAATTATACGCAATGTGGTTACAGATAAGGCTGTGGGTGTTTTTCAAGGGATCATACGTGTTGCTCAAAAAGCGCAAAAAACAGATGCACGCATGGCTTGCAATAGCCTTATCCTTTCGGATGATGCAGAATTTAATGCAAAGCCTGAATTGGAGATTTTTGCTGATGATGTTGCATGCGGTCATGGCGCAACAGTTGCGAATATTAATCATGATTATCTTTTCTATCTCATGGCACGCGGTATCCCCTTTAAAACGGCTCGTGCTCTTTTGATTAAAGGGTTTATTGCCGAGCTTATTGATGACATTAAGCAAGATAATATCCAGACTGTTTTGGAAAATATCATTGGTCAATGGCTTGAAAAAAATGTTTAAGAGAGAAAAAATGGAAAATGACGTAAAAACGTTCAATTATAATGTCGACGAAATTCGACGTGATTTTCCTCTTTTGCATCATCAAGTTTATGGAAAGCGATTAGCATATCTTGATAGTGGTGCTTCTGCTCAAAAACCGCAATCAGTACTCAATGCAATGAATAATTATTATCACCATTATTACGCCAATGTGCATAGGGGAATGTATTTTTTAGCCAATACAGCAACGCAATATTATGAAAATTCTCGTGAAACTGTTCGCCTTTTTCTAAATGCTCAAAAAGCTGAGGAAATTGTTTTTACGAAAAATGCAACGGAAGCGATTAATACGGTTGCTTATGGTTGGGCTATGCCCAAACTCAAGGAAGGTGATGAGATTGTTCTAACAATCATGGAACATCATGCAAATATTATTCCTTGGCACTTTTTGCGTGAACAAAAAGGGGTGAAGCTTATTTTTGTTCCTGTTGATGAAAATGGTGTTCTGCATATTGAGGATTTTCAAAAGGCTTTAAGTGAAAAAACGCGGCTTGTCGCTATAACGCATATGTCTAATATATTAGGGACTGTGCCTCCTGTTAAGGAGATGATTAAGCAAGCACATCAAAATTCTATTCCTGTTCTTGTTGATGGTTCTCAAGGAGCAATACATTTAACTGTTGATGTACAAGATCTTGATTGTGATTGGTATGTCTTTACGGGACATAAGCTTTATGGTCCTACTGGTGTTGGTGTTCTTTATGGTAAAGAATATCGTCTAGAGGAAATGCATCCTTTTCAAGGGGGAGGTGAAATGATCGAGGAGGTAACAACCGATAAGGTTCTTTATAATGCTCCTCCTTATCGTTTTGAAGCAGGTACACCTCCTATCGTTGAAGCTATTGGATTAGCTGCGGCTATTGACTATATACAAGAGAGAGGTCTCAGTACAATTCATGCCCATGAAATGTCTCTTTCAGCTTATGCGCATGAAAAGCTTCAAACAGTTGAATCATTGCGTATTTATGGTCGCTCTCCCAATAAAGGAGCGATTATATCATTTGCAATTGAAGGTATTCATGCTCATGACATCGCTATGTTTATTGATAGAAAAGGGGTTGCAATCCGTGCGGGAACTCATTGTGCACAGCCTTTATTACAACGCTTTGGTTTAACATCTATTTGTCGTGCATCATTGGCTATGTATAATACTCAAGAAGATATAGATCAGTTGGTCAAAGCATTGAAAGAAACAAGGACATTTTTTAATGGGTGAGTTAATAGAAGAGCGCCATTCTACAGAATCTGCTAAAACTGTAAGCGAAAATAAAAAATCTTACATATCAGCAATTCCCGCAGAAGAAATTGATCGTATGACGAATGATATTATTGCTGCTCTTAAAACAGTTTATGATCCAGAGATTCCTGCTGATATTTATGAGCTAGGACTAATTTACCGTATTGATATTGAAGATGATCGTTCAGTAAAAATTGAAATGACTCTTACAGCGCCAGGCTGTCCTGTTGCCGGTGAAATGCCAGGATGGGTGGAAAATGCTGTCAGTGCCGTTGAAGGGGTTTCGCATGTTGAAGTCACTATGACTTTTGATCCACCGTGGACACCTGAGTGTATGTCAGAAGAAGCGCAAATTGCTGTCGGATGGTATTAAAATACTGTTCGTAAGTACACCGTTTTTGCAAACAGTTGGATTTAAAAACGATCACATGCATTGTAATAAACCAAAATTAGAACTTACCTGGATTGGAAAAGAAAAACGCCCCAAACTGGAGCCTCGTATCTTATTAGAAGATCTTGAAAAGTCTTATCATGCCTCGCATCAAATATCATCTCAAGATATTTTTGATAATAAACTTATTTTTGGTGATAATTTGCTCGCACTCAAAGCACTTGAGCAAGAATATACAGGAAAAGTAAAATGTATCTATATCGATCCACCTTATAATACAGGCAATGCCTTTGAACATTATGAAGACGGTTTAGAGCACTCCATATGGCTTAGCCTTATGAGAGACAGGTTAGAATTACTCCATCGTTTACTTGCAGTTGATGGGAGTATTTGGATATCGATTGATGATAATGAACAAGCCTATCTTAAAGTGATGATGGATGAAATTTTTGGTCGCCAAAATTTCATCAACAATATTATTTGGCAAAAAAAGTATGCTCCACAAAATGATACAAAATGGCTTTCCGATAACCATGATTTTATAATGGTTTATGCTAAAGATAAAACAATTTGGCGCCCTTACTTACTTCCTCGTTCAACAGATATGGATGCACGCTATAAAAATCCTGATAATGATCTACGTGGCCCTTGGAAATCAGATAATTTATCTGCTAAAAGAGTAACACCTAAGGATATTTATGAAATCACAACACCTTCTGGACGCAAAGTTATGCCTCCTCATGGTAGAAGTTGGGCTATAAGTGAAAAAAAATTCTCTGAATTATTGAAAGATAATCGCATTTGGTTTGGTCCAACAGGAAGCAATGTTCCATCATTAAAGCGTTTTTTATCAGAAGTAAAAAACGGTATGGTTTCAATGACCATTTGGCCCTATACGGAAGTCGGTCACAATCAAGATGCTAAAAGGGAAGTCAAAGTTTTTAATTCTAATGATGTCTTTACAACTCCCAAACCTGAACGGTTAATAGAACGCATCATACAACTTGCAACTAATCCCGGTGATCTTGTCTTAGATTCCTTTGCAGGTTCTGGCACGACTGGTGCTGTTGCTCATAAGATGGGACGCAAGTGGATTATGATTGAACTTGGTGAACATTGTCATACCCATATTATTCCTCGTTTAAAACAGGTAATCGATGGAACGGATCAAGGAGGAATTTCCCAAAGTGTCAATTGGCAAGGTGGTGGTGGATTCCGTTATTATCGTCTTGCACCTTCTCTGTTAGAAAAAGATCCATGGGGACAATGGATTATTAGTCGCAAATATAATGCTGCAATGCTTTCAGAAGCAATGTGTAAACATATGGGATTTACCTATGCGCCAGATGAAAATCATTATTGGATGCAAGGCTATTCAACCGAAACAGATTATATTTATGTAACAACAAGTGCTATGACCCATGACCAACTCCGTCTTATGAGCAAAGAGGTAGGTTCCCATCGCACATTGCTGATTTGTTGTACCGCCTTTGATGCAAAAGAAATATTCTTTGAGAATTTGACACTGACCAAAATTCCCCGTGCAATATTGGAAAAATGTGAATGGGGGAGGGATAATTACAGTTTAAATATAGCCAATCTTGAACCAATGGTTGTGGTAAAAGAGAGCAACAAAGATATAGATAATGCGCAAGCAGAATTAGATTTATTTGAATAATATATAAACGAGGTAGGTTAGGAATGAGCCGTAATAAACCAAAATTAGAACTTACCTGGATTGGAAAAGAAAAACGCCCCAAACTGGAGCCTCGTATCTTATTAGAAGATCTTGAAAAGTCTTATCATGCCTCGCATCAAATATCATCTCAAGATATTTTTGATAATAAACTTATTTTTGGTGATAATTTGCTCGCACTCAAAGCACTTGAGCAAGAATATACAGGAAAAGTAAAATGTATCTATATCGATCCACCTTATAATACAGGCAATGCCTTTGAACATTATGAAGACGGTTTAGAGCACTCCATATGGCTTAGCCTTATGAGAGACAGGTTAGAATTACTCCATCGTTTACTTGCAGTTGATGGGAGTATTTGGATATCGATTGATGATAATGAACAAGCCTATCTTAAAGTGATGATGGATGAAATTTTTGGTCGCCAAAATTTCATCAACAATATTATTTGGCAAAAAAAGTATGCTCCACAAAATGATACAAAATGGCTTTCCGATAACCATGATTTTATAATGGTTTATGCTAAAGATAAAACAATTTGGCGCCCTTACTTACTTCCTCGTTCAACAGATATGGATGCACGCTATAAAAATCCTGATAATGATCTACGTGGCCCTTGGAAATCAGATAATTTATCTGCTAAAAGAGTAACACCTAAGGATATTTATGAAATCACAACACCTTCTGGACGCAAAGTTATGCCTCCTCATGGTAGAAGTTGGGCTATAAGTGAAAAAAAATTCTCTGAATTATTGAAAGATAATCGCATTTGGTTTGGTCCAACAGGAAGCAATGTTCCATCATTAAAGCGTTTTTTATCAGAAGTAAAAAACGGTATGGTTTCAATGACCATTTGGCCCTATACGGAAGTCGGTCACAATCAAGATGCTAAAAGGGAAGTCAAAGTTTTTAATTCTAATGATGTCTTTACAACTCCCAAACCTGAACGGTTAATAGAACGCATCATACAACTTGCAACTAATCCCGGTGATCTTGTCTTAGATTCCTTTGCAGGTTCTGGCACGACTGGTGCTGTTGCTCATAAGATGGGACGCAAGTGGATTATGATTGAACTTGGTGAACATTGTCATACCCATATTATTCCTCGTTTAAAACAGGTAATCGATGGAACGGATCAAGGAGGAATTTCCCAAAGTGTCAATTGGCAAGGTGGTGGTGGATTCCGTTATTATCGTCTTGCACCTTCTCTGTTAGAAAAAGATCCATGGGGACAATGGATTATTAGTCGCAAATATAATGCTGCAATGCTTTCAGAAGCGATGTGTAAACTTATGGGATTTACCTATGCGCCAGATGAAAATCATTATTGGATGCAAGGCTATTCAACCGAAGCAGATTATATTTATGTAACAACAAGTGCTATGACCCATGAACAACTCCGTCTTATGAGCGAAGAGGTAGGTTCCCATCGCACATTGCTGATTTGTTGTACCGCCTTTGATGCAAAAGAAACATCCTTTGAGAATTTGACACTGACCAAAATTCCCCGTGCAATATTGGAAAAATGTGAATGGGGGAGGGATGATTACAGTTTAAATATAGCCAATCTTGAACCGATGGTTGTGGTAAAAGAAAGCAACAAAGATAAAGATAATGCGCAAGCAGAATTAGATTTATTTGAATAATATATAAAAAACGGAGTTTCTCATGAACACTGTTGAAAAAAGGATTTCTGCTCGCCTGTCCTTGCGTGATCCTCAGCGTGAATCTTTAAATATTTTGGTAAACATCTTAGAAAAATTAGAACTTTCTAAAAATGCTGATTTGGTTACAGAATTAGAAGTGATAAAAAATCTTTATCCTTCTGTACAAGATTTTGAACGAAACTTTCCTTCTTTTTGTTTTGCCTTAGCAACGGGTGTTGGGAAAACACGACTTATGGGCGCTTTTATCAGCTATCTTTATTTAACAGGTCGTAGTCGTCATTTTTTTGTATTGGCGCCAAATTTGACTATTTATGAAAAATTAAAACAGGATTTTAGTCCACAAAGTTCAAAGTATGTTTTCAATGGAATAAGTGAATTCATTGCAAATAGACCCGTTATTATTACGGGTGAAGACTATGAAACTGGTAAAGGTATTCGTGCTGATGAACACCATTATCATGGACAACAGCGTTTGTTTGAAAATAGGGATACAGCCTTTATCAATATTTTTAATATTTCTAAAATTAATACAACGGATAATAAAAAAGGTGCACTAAAATCTAGTGTTCCGCGCATTAAACGCTTACAAGAATCGATTGGTGAAAGTTATTTTGATTATCTCGTAAATCTTCCTGATTTAGTTTTGTTAATGGATGAAGCACATCGTTATCGTGCTTCTGCTGGTGCATCGGCAATTAATGAATTAAAACCTATATTAGGAATAGAGCTTACAGCAACACCCAAAACAATAGGGGTAAAACCTGTAAATTTTAAAAATGTTGTTTATCATTATTCACTTGCAGAAGCTATGAGGGATGGTTTTGTAAAAGAGCCTGCGGTTGCTACACGTAAAGACTTTCAGCCTCAAAATTATACATCTGAGCAATTAGAATATATTAAATTACAAGATGCGATTCATGCCCATGAAAAAGTGAAAGCAGATTTAATTACCTATGCGAAGGATTATAACAAAAAGTTCATTAAGCCTTTTATTTTAGTTGTCGCTCAAGATACAAATCATGCACAGCAATTGCGGGATTTTTTGGAATCAAAAGATTTTTTTTCAGGGGCTTATCAAGGAAAAGTTTTAGAAATTCATACAAAACAGTCAAATATAGAAGAAGATCAAAATATTCAAAAGCTTATTGCGATTGAAGATCCTCATGAACCAACAGAAATTGTTATTCACGTTAATAAATTAAAGGAGGGGTGGGATGTTACTAATCTCTATACTATTGTACCATTGCGTGCATCTGCGTCAGAAATTTTAACAGAGCAAACTATTGGGCGTGGATTGCGTTTGCCTTATGGATGTAGGACGGGTGTAGAAGCTATTGATCGTTTAACAATTATTGCGCATGATCGTTTTCAAGATATTATTGATCGTGCAAACGATCTAAACTCCATTATAAAAAAGCATATTGAAATTGGAACAGGGGGGGATATACCCTCTGAAAAGATAAATATAGTGACGGTCCCAAGTCAAGCAGAATCTTTATTGATACAAACAGTGGTAACGCGCCATTCTGATATAAAGGAAGCATCTGATTTACAAAATATCATGTTACGGAATATAAATTCCCCTATATTAACGCCTGAAGAGCAAGAAATTGCTGCTATCGCGTGGAATATTATTAAAGAGAATGATAATTTACCAAATTCTCAAATGCTTTTTTCTGCGCCGATACAAGAAAAAATAAGCAATAGAATTATGAACACCATGCCGCTAGCACAAGAGTCTCTTGTGTCAAAAGTGGTTACAATTATGACAAAACAATTATCAGAATTGATCATAGATATTCCCAATATTGTACTTATTCCTTCGCGTGAGGTTACTTATGGTTTTTCTGATTTTGATTTGAAAAATTTAGAAAGCTTAAATTTGCGACCTGTTAGTAAAGAGCTTTTAATTCGAGAGTTGCGGACACATAAAAGCATTTTTCTCACTTCTAAGAATGAATATGTTAAAGAGCCTCATCTTGAAAATTATATCATTCGTGGTTTAATTGATAATGACTTTATCGATTATGATAGCCATACACTGTTATTACGAAAATTGGCTGGTCAGATGGTCGAGCATTTCCGATCTTATTTACCCAATGATACGGCTGTTGAGAATGTATTAATTCACTATCAGCATAAACTTAATAATTTTATTGTTGCACAATTAAGAGAACATCAATGGGAAACGCAAAAAAATTATGAAGTTAAAGTGACACGAGGTTTTACAACTTTAACACCTATCCATTATGTATTGCCACAAGGGACATCTCCTGTTGATTTTCGGAGTATTCCCGCCATTAAAAGCGATATTAAAAAACTTGTATTCAGCGGCTTTAGAAAATGCTGTTACCCTTTGCAAAAGTTTGATTCAGTAGAAGGGGAATTACGGTTTGCTCAAATATTAGAGGATGATGCACAAGTATTGAAATGGATGAAACCCGCGCGGGGTTTTTTCAAGATCGAATATGATAAAGGATCAACTTATGAACCTGACTTTGTAGTAGAAACGAAAGATGCTAAATATCTTTGTGAGCCTAAAAAAGCCTCTGAAATACAAAATGCTATTGTTTTAAAAAAGAGAGAAGCTGCAGTTCAATGGTGTTGTTATGCAACGCGCTATGCGGCTACTTATGGCAGTAAAAAATGGCATTATGTGCTTATCCCTCATGATGCTATTAAAGCAAATAGTAGTTTTGAAGGTTTATGCGCAGAATTTACCATTTCAGAATCTATACTCGAGAGCTCATAACTTTTTGTTTCAAAAATAAAACACATAAGTTTTTAGTTGACGAATGTGAAGCTTAATCAAATGTTTGGATATTATTTTTTTCTAACTACATAAAAGTAAAAGAAAAAATGTTTAGAAAAATTATACAAGATTAGGCTTTTTATGGGGATTTACTGCTTATTTACAACTTTTGATAAAAATACAATCTTATCTTCTTTATATGAAAAAAATCTTTAAGTTTATAGTTATGTCTTTTGAAAAATCTGAATATAATGGGATATATCAGAGGATAAAAGGAAATAATTTTACGTATGACTTTGAATTTAACAAACACTGTTTTTAATTTTTTAAAGAAAAATCCGACAAAAAAATTTACGGCTCGAGAAATTGCACAATGGATATTTGAAAATTATCCGGAAAAATGCCGTCAAAAACAAAAGCGTTCAACGGCAACAATCACTCCTCTTAAGAATGATACAGCTCTTATTCAGCAAATTGTCGCTGAAATAGGATCTCAGCGACCTCAGTTACAAAAGCGTTATCCAGAAATTAAAACCACTGAAGGACGGCCACGGCAGTATTATTTTACAAAACAAACAGATAGTGCTGAAATTGATGCAGTAGAGGAGAATACAGAGAGTAGGACAGAAGATGGCTCTATTAAAGAGCATGATCTTTATCCATTATTATCTAAATTTTTATGGTCAGAGCTTGCAGTTTATAGCAAGCGCATTAATGAGAAATGTTCTCGTAATAAACATGGTGCTGGCGGGAATAAATGGCTTTATCCAGACCTCGTAGGAATACAAGATTTAAGTAAAGAATGGAATCGTGAAATCAAGGATTGCATTTTACAATATTTTGATAAAAAAACAAAGCTTTGGTCTTTTGAAGTTAAAATTCTCATCAATCGTTCAAATTTACGAAAAGCATTTTTTCAAACTGTAAGCAATTCTTCATGGGCTAATTTTAGTTATTTAGTTGCGAGTGAAGTTGAAGGTGTTGATACATTAAAAGAGCTTCGGATGCTTTCAAGCTTACATGGAATTGGATTTATAAGACTTGACAAGGAAAATGCTTCCGAGAGTGAGATCATAATTCCTGCTAAAGAACGGAGAGATATTGATTGGGATATTGCTAATAGATTAGTGGAGGAAAACAAAGATTTTCTTCATTATATTAAGCTCATTCGTCAATTTTATCAAACCGGTGAGATGCGTCCATCTGATTGGGATCATATGGGGCCATGAAGGTTATTTAAAAAGGACTTTATCGTTTAAAAGTTCTTTTTCAGAGTGATAAATAATTACTATCATTGTTTTGCTTGAATAATTATATTGATTTGTGATGATAATTAGTCTCATTTAACTTAAATGAGAGATTAGAATATTGTAACATTCGATCATTTTAAAGCATTTTATATTGATATTGAATCAATCAAAACTTTTGCGTACGCATCACGTAGGAGTGAATAAATTCTATTTTATACCTGTTCTATTGTGTATATAAGGTATAATTTCATTATATATTAGACTTAATGAATATAATTTATAAAAATATACTATTGTAGAGAGTTAAATTCAATTTTCTTGCGTTATTTACTTCAATCGTTAAAAATATATTGTTTTCTCATATTGAAGTTTTCTTAGAAAGAATTTATAGTACTATTCTATTGGCTCCGATTGCTGTTCGTCTTGATTATCGTTAAGTGCTTTATCATCTATATTAAACATTTAAAAAGAAATATGAACTTTATAAAATATTTCCATAGGTTATTTAATCTCTTTTTATAAAGGGGAGTTACAATATAACTTACCATAATATTCTTTTATTTATTCAATAACGCCGCACGCCAAACGTGCACCACCTCCACCAAGCGGTAACGGCCTATCTGATTGATTATCTCCCCCTAAATGAATCATTAATGAGCGCCCTGTAATTTCAGAGATTTTTTTCAATCGTGGAGCAAGAACGCTCATCGTGGCATATTCTTGTTTATCAACATAAAGTGGTGGTAAATCACCAAGATGACCATCGACATTATAAGGTCCTAAATGTTTTCCACTATGTTCAGGATCATAATGTCCTCCTGCGCTTCCACCAATTACGCCATCTTTTGTATCACATGAAGGATTTTCATGTACATGAAAACCATGCATTCCTTGTGGTAAAGTCGATAAATTAGGGACGAAAATCAAACCGTATGTGTTTTCTTCAATTTTAATGCTACCAATAGCCTTTTTTGAATTACTATCTTCTAATTTATAAATATTCACTGTTGTTGATAGTGCTAATGCAAAGTTTTTATGTATTATAAAT